>NZ_JBWKRS010000018.1:135729-148057 GCF_059419385.1 Pseudomonas sp. GW821-FHT05H12
CCCCCCCCCCCCCCCCCCCCCCCCCCCCCCCCCCCCCCCCCCCCCCCCCCCCGCTCCTACAGGTTTTGTGGCGTCTTTTGCAGCGACGTTCTGTCACTGTTACCAAATCTGAAATGATGCATCTTGCGATTAGCCCTTTCTCTGCGGGCCCTCTCCCTTTATCCTTGCCCGCAACAAACTGAAACGTTTCATCTCCCGGTCGACCCCATCTTGCCGATTATTCCTACTCGTAAAGACAGCGCTGTCTTACACCCCGCTGCGCCTGGGGATAAATCGCCCGCCTGTGGATAACCCCCGCTGTCCCCAGAAAAACCGAATTAACGCTGAACCAAGCCCGCGCCGAATCGTCATCTACAGTGAAGCACGGGGTTACATAATTCCAACGTCACGGAGAAACACACTATGAGCACTGATGGTGCCTCGAGCCCAAGTCGCCTGCTGCCCAGGCTGCTAGGCGTCTTGCTGCTGATCATGGGCCTGGCCTTGCTGGCGGGCGGTGTCAAGCTGAGCATGCTCGGCGGGTCGCTTTACTACCTGCTGGCCGGTCTCGGCATCGCCCTCACCGGCCTTTTGCTGCTGGCCACCCACCGCGCTGCGCTGGGCTTGTACGCGCTGGTGCTGTTCGCCAGCACCGTGTGGGCACTGTGGGAAGTCGGCCTGGACTGGTGGCAGTTGGTGCCGCGCCTGGCCCTGCTGTTCGCCTTGGGCATCGTCATGCTGCTGCCGTGGTTCCGCCGTCCGTTGCTGCGCACCCAAGCTGCGCCACTGGGCACCGGCGCGCTGAGCATCGCCGTGGTATTGGCCGGTGCGACCGCCCTGGCCAGCCAATTCACCAACCCGGGTGAAATGGTCAAGACCGGCCAACTGGACCGCGACGCTGTGCCTGGCATGGCCAGCGCGGCACCGACCCAGGCCGATGGCGACTGGAACTCCTACGGCCGTTCGGCCCATGGTGATCGTTACTCGCCACTGGCGCAGATCACCCCGCAAAACGTCGGCAAGCTGGTGCCAGCCTGGACCTACCGCACCGGCGACATCCCGGGCCCTAACGACCCGGGCGAGACCACGGCGGAAAACACTCCGCTGAAAGTCAACGGCATGCTCTACGTGTGCACCCCGCACAGCCAAGTGATTGCCCTGGACCCGGACACCGGCAAGGAAATCTGGCGTTTCGACCCGAAGATCACCACCCAGGGTGCACAGAACTTCAAAGGTTGGGCGCACATGACCTGCCGTGGCGTGTCGTATCACGATGACGCGGCCTACGCCTCCGAGCAGAGCCCTACCGGTTCGGCAAGCACCACGCCTGTCAGCGCCGTGTGCCCGAAACGCATCTTCGTGCCGACAGCCGACACCCGTTTGATCGCCCTGGACGCCGACACCGGCAAGATGTGCGAAGACTTTGGTGACAAAGGCCAGGTCGACCTGCGTGCCAACATTGGCAGCTTCGCCCCAGGCGGTTACTACTCCACGTCGCCACCGGCCGTGACCAAGAACCTGGTGGTGATCGGCGGCCACGTGACCGACAACGTTTCCACCGACGAGCCAAGCGGCGTGATCCGCGCGTTCGACGTGCACACCGGCAAGCTGGTGTGGAACTGGGACAGTGGCAACCCGGACGACACCACCCCGTTGGCCGAGGGCAAGACCTACACCCGCAACTCGCCGAACATGTGGTCCATGTTCGCCGTGGATGAAAAACTCGGCACGCTGTACCTGCCGATGGGCAACCAGATGCCCGACCAATACGGTGGCGACCGTACCCCGGACTCCGAGAAGTACAGCGCCGGCCTCACCGCCCTGGACATCGACACCGGTCATGTGAAATGGACCTTCCAGTTCACCCACCACGACCTGTGGGACATGGACGTGGGCGGCCAGCCAACCCTGATCGACATCAAGACCGCTGACGGCGTCAAGCAAGCAGTCATGGCGTCGACCAAGCAAGGCAGCATCTACGTGCTGGACCGTACCAACGGCCAACCGGTGGTGCCGATCAACGAAATCCCTGTACCGCAAGGCGCAGTGGCCGGCGATCACACCTCCCCGACCCAACCGAAGTCCGACCTGAATTTCATGCCGCCGCCCCTGAAGGAACGCGACATGTGGGGTGTGACCCCGTTCGACCAACTGATCTGCCGAATCGACTTCAAGTCGATGCGCTACGACGGCCCGTTCACACCGCCGTCGCTGCAAGGTTCGATCGTTTACCCAGGTAACTTCGGCGTGTTCGACTGGGGCGGTATTTCCGTCGACCCGGTTCGCCAGATCGCATTCGTGAACCCGAGCTACATGGCGTTCAAATCGAAACTGATCCCGGCCGCCGACATCGCCAAGCAAGGTCCTCGCGTCAGCGAAACCGAAGGCGTGCAGCCGAACAAAGGCGCGCCGTATGGTGTGATCCTCGAAGCGCTGCTGTCGCCGATGGGCCTGCCGTGCCAGGCACCGGCCTGGGGTTATGTGGCGGCGGTCGACCTGACCACTCACAAAACCATCTGGATGCACAAGAACGGCACCGTGCGTGACAGCTCGCCGGTTCCGATCCCGCTGACCATGGGCGTGCCTAGCCTGGGCGGTACGTTCACCACCGCCGGTGGCGTGGCGTTCCTCAGCGGCACCCTGGACCAGTACCTGCGTGCCTATGACGTGAAAAACGGCAAGCAACTGTGGGAAGGCCGCCTGCCTGCAGGCGCACAAACCACCCCGATGACCTACACCGGCAAGGACGGCAAGCAATACGTGCTGGTCATGGCCGGCGGTCACGGCTCCCTGGGCACCAAGCAGGGTGACTACGTGATGGCGTTCAAACTGCCGGATTAAGCTTCGCTGGCGGTAACACAAAGGCGGCTACCTGATGAAGGTAGCCGCCTTTTTTCATGCCAAAAATCGCCGGCAAGCCGGCTCCTACAGAATCTGCGGGGGACCAACAATCGATCACTCACACCACGGTCTGTAGGAGCCGGCTTGCCGGCGATTGCGGTGTATCAGATACAGATGCAATTACTGACACAACGCTATCGCAGGCAAGCCAGCTCCCACACAAGCCAGTTCCCACAGTTGAGCATCATGTGGGATCAGTGGTCGATCACGTCGCCGCGCATCGGGGCCAGGCGTGCAATGAGGCGGTTCTGCACGGGCACCGAAATCCCTTCGCTGTCCATCGCCTTGATCAGGTCTTCGACCAACGCATTGAAATCACTGCGGCTCACATGCTGCCCCTTGTGACTCTCGGCCATGCTGTCGCCGGTATAGGTGCACGGCCCGCCCGCCTCGACGCAGAATTGCTCGATCAGCTTGTTGCGAAGGCGCTGGATGTCGATGCGCCGAAAGCGCTCGACGATGCGCTCATCACGGGCGATGTTGAGCAACATGCCTTCGACAATCCGGGTAATGCCGGGCATGGCGCCGAGGTCGCGATAAAGGCTGTCATCCTTCGGTGGCTGTTGCGCACAAGCACTGAGCAGCAGCACAAACAGCGCGGGTAAAAAGCGCATCAAAAACTCCCCTGCACAGACAGGTAGGTGCCGTTCTGGTTATCCAGCGTGGCGATCTCCTCCAGGCGTGCATACGCCAGCACAAACGACACATGCTTGTTGGGGAAGTAGCCGACAAACACATCCGCCCAATCACTTTCATCGGCAAACGACAGGTTGTCCGGCTTCTGGCGATACTCCACGCCGAGTGCCCAGCGCGGGTTGAACAGCAGCGCCACCGAGCCCTCCTTGAGCAGGCTGCGACTGTCGCGCCGGTCGCCACCAAACCCGAGCAGGCCGGTTTCATTGGCGCGGCTGTAGCGCAGGCTGCCATTGACCAGCACGTTGTAGCCAAAGGCCGCGCCCATGAACAAGCGGCTGGCGGCCAGGTAGCCATCGACGTCGCTGTCGCGCTTGGCGCCCACCAGGCTTGGGATATCGAAATTGGTCTGGTGCTTGTATTCCAGGCCCAACGAAACCTGCGGCAGCTCGTCATAAATCACATCGCCAAACAGGCGCACCTTGAGGCCGAGCACGTCCTGACCCAGGTGGTCTTCAGGCAAGTTGAGCGCGTGCACCAAGGTGCCCAGGTCAAAGCGCTGGCGCGCAAAAGACACTTCGACACGGTTGTCATAAGCCAGCGCCAACCCGGCCACATCCAGCCGATAGTCCGGCAGGTTGACGGTGGTAGCAAACGCAGTGGCGCCCCACTCGTTCTTTTCGCCGTAACCGGTGAGCACCGCCCACGGCGTGATCCCACCACCCGCCGCGCCTTCAATGCTGCTGGCGCCACCGGTGGCGATCAAACGGCCGTTGTCGGCCCAGGCTGTTTGCAAGGCCAGTGCACCCAGGCAACCGATCAGAAGAGAAAATCGCACCGTCATGCCACTCAATGAACCAGGGAGGTTTGCGCACTGAGCGGCAACGCCACCCAGGCTTCAAAAGCATCGGCACTCAATGGCCGGCTGATCAGATACCCCTGGGCCGTGTCGCACTGCCAACGCTCCAGCAGACGCAAGCTATGGGCGTACTCGACGCCCTCGGCCACCACTTTAAGGCCCAGGTTATGGCTCATCTCGATGGTGGAACGCACGATCACCGCGTCCTCACTGGTTTCATCAAGGTTGCGCACAAAGGATTGGTCGATCTTCAACTCTTGCACCGGCAGGCGCTTGAGGTGCGCCAGCGACGAGTAGCCGGTGCCGAAGTCATCCACCGACAGACTGATGCCGCAATCGCGCAGCAGGTGCAGGACTTTCAGGGCCTTTTCCGGCTCGCGCATCACCGCACTTTCGGTGATCTCGAACAGCAGTTGCTCGGCCGGCAGGCCGTAGCGGCGCAACAACCCCGAGACGCGATGAGCCAGCTCATCACCGAGCAAATCATCCGCCGAGATATTCAACGACAGTTGCAAGTACAGCCCACGGCGGTTCCATTCGCACAGTTGGCGAATGCCCTCTTCGATCACCCATTGGGTCAGCAATTGAATGCTGCCCGAGCGTTCGGCCAGGGGGATGAATTCGGCCGGCGAAACCATGCCGAACTGTGGATGCTGCCAACGCAACAACGCTTCGGCCTGGCGCACGTGGCCCTGGCGAATGTCGAGCTTGGGCTGGTAATGCAGCAGCAACTGCCCCTGGTTGGGCGCATGACGCAGGTCGCGAATCAGGGTGATCTGGCGCCGGTGCGCCAGGTCGCGGCCCTGCTCGTAGATCTGCAGGCGGCCGGGCATCTGGGCGGCGTCTTTCATTGCAATCGCCGCCCGCTCCAGCAAGGTAGGCGCACTTTCGCCATCGGCCGGATAGGCCGCGATACCCAGGCGGCAATCCAGTGCCAAGTCATGGCCGTTGATGCGCTGGGGCCGCAGCAGCAACTGTTGCAGCTTGTCGGCCATGCCCACCGCTTCCTCGCTGCCCGCCCCTTCCAGCAACAACAAAAACTCATCGGCAATCAAGTGCGCCAAGGTATCGCCGGGGCGCAGTATGGCTTGCAGACGTCGGCTGACATCCAACAACAGCTGGTCCACCGCGTCAGGTCCCGCCGCTTCGCTGGCTGCCCGCAGGTTGTCGATGCCCAGGTAAATCAACGCCATCGGTCGCTGCGTGGAAATCGCGCTGCCCAGGCGCTCCATGGCCAACGCGCGGTTGGGCAAGCCGGTGAGGCGATCATGCAAGGCGTTGTGGGCCAATTGCTGTTCGCGCTCGGCGATCCCGCTTTGCATCGAATTAACCGCCAGGGCCAGGCGCCCCAACTCGTCGCTGCGCTCGAGGTTCACCGGCGTCTGGTAGTCGCCCTGGCCGATACGCTCGGCCGCAAGGGCCAAGGCCTGCACCGGGCGCGACACACCCCGCGCCAACAACAAGGCGCCGATCAGCGAGGCGATCAGTGCGACCAGGGCAATGCCGAGAATCTTTTCATCCAGTGGTACAAAGGCCTGCATTGCCGCATCCAGCGGGCTCTGCAACAAGGCCAATACCTGGCCGTCGTCATCGCTGGCCAGCACCAGCGACTGGCTGAGAAAGCTGTGCTCCAGGTGTTCGGTGGTGGCCACGCCGCGCCGCGTGGCATCCCCCAACATCAGGTTGACGATGCTGCCCTGCAAGCCCTGGGGCTGAGTGCTGACCAGTTGACCCGGCTGCTGTCGATCGATGGTCAGGAACGACACTTCCAGGTTGCTCAGCGAACGCAGTTCCTGGGCAAACGCACTGTCCATGCTGAAGCCCATCACCACCCGCGCAATCGGCAGCGGCGCCAGCACCGGCGCTTCCACCAGCAGATGCGGCTTGCCCTGCAACGGCACCATCAGCATGGCCTGGCGATTACGCCGCGCCTCGCGCAATGCCTGGTCGTAGCGGAAGGCCGAGCCTTCGGGCACTTCGTCGAGGGTGCTGGCGAGGACTTTGCCGTCCATGCCGAGCAGGATCATGTCGCTGGCATTGATACGCTTGCCATGGTTGAGCAGCACCGAGCGCATGGTCGCCGAATCACCGCTGGCCACGGCATCGCGGAAACCGAAATCCGCCGCCAGCAGTTGCACGCCATCGGCCAGGCGGCGGCCGCGCACCTCCAGCAAGCGTTCGAACACCCGCGAGCCTACCTCCAACTGAGCCATGGCCTGGCCGCGCACCGCAGAACTCGTCGCCGCTTTCACGCTGAAGTACAGCGCCCCGATCACCACCAGCAACAGCAGGATCAGGACACTGGCGACCCGCGCCTGGAAGCTACTGCGCAGTTTCACGGGCGGCTCGATTGAAGGCATCGCCAAACGCCGTTGGCGCGGGCGCGCTCGGCAGATCGGACGGACGCGGTTCGAGGGCCAGCCGCACCTCGTGGCGCAGGCCGGTAGCCAGCACATTCAGCGTGCCGCCATCGAGGGGCTGCATATCGGCCAGTTGCGGGTGCCACAGCGTGACGTGGTATGCCCCCGCCGGCAGCCCGTCGAGGCTCACGTGACCAGCGGCATCGCTCACACCGAAGCGTGGGTCGTCGGTGACGTAGACGTAACCGAGCATCCAGTCGTGGATGTTGCAGCCGAGCACCACCACACCGGGTTTATCGAACAGCAACGGGTCAGCGGGCGTGCCTTCATACAGGCGCAGCTCAAAGCGCTTGGCGGTGGAAAACGAGTAGACCTGATGGCGGATGTTGTCGCTGTTGGGGAAGCGAATCTGCGTGCCGGTGTGCACCGCCAGCACGTGGGGCGCGAACTGCTGGCCGCGTTGGTCCATGTCGGCCTTGAGTGCACCGGCCGCTGCGCCCACCGGGCCTTGCAGGGTCACCACTGCATCGTTGATCGGCGTGCCATCGGCTTGGCGGACAGAGACCTCAAGCGTCGCCGCAACGGCCACGATCTGTACCGAGAGCAACACGGCCCCAAGGGAAAACTGCTGGAAAATCCTGGCCATGCAAGGTCCGCGCGAAATAAGGAGAAAGGGCGGCCTGCCTTGGCACGGAAACGGGACAACGGGCGTCACGGCGCAGATGATGCCGCAAATAAGGCCAATTGCCATCATTGAATTCACAGCGAAACCTGACCGTTGGTCGGCAAAAACCTATGCAATCGGTCAGGCGCTGTAGAGGTTATCGACCCGGCTCAAAAAAGCTGTAGTCGACATCGGGACTTTGTAGGAGGGGTTAGAAGTAATAGCCGATATTCACGTTGGTGCGGAAGTACCACTCATTGCTGCCCGATGATGTCGTCGAGGTCCAGCCGGTGCCGTTTTCCGCGCCGCCGTAGGGGTTGGCGTTCTTGCCCCAGGTGAGGTCCAGCCAGGTGATGATCGGCCCCGCCATCAGCTTCACACCCAGGGTATCCATCTGCGAGCTGTTCCATTGCGCCTGGTCTTTGTGCAGCACGCTGTAGTCGTTGTAGAACTTGACGCTCTTGACCTTGCCCAGCTGCGGCGTGTCCACGGTGTAGCCGATGTTCAGCAACCCGACATCGCCCTTGGCCGCCACCAGGTAGGCCGGGCTTGCGGCGTTGGCGCCCATCAACACACTGGCGTCGCTCACGCCGTCGGGGTTCTGCAGGTTGTACTGGTAGCGGATCCCCATCAACTGGGCGCTCCAGGGCCCCTTGCTCAAGGTGGTGTGAGCGGCTGCAGCCCAGTAGGTCCCGTTGCGGTCGGTGGTGCCGTTGTAGACTTGGGAGCCAGCCAGCGACACGCCGAATTCATTCTTCCAGCCATCGCTGCCCCACGACCGCGCCAGGCGCAGGTCGAGCTGGTTGCGCTTTTCATTGTCCTGCCCGTGCAGGCTGGCCAGTGCGTTGTCCTTGAGGTCGCTGTAGGTGCCGACTTCCGGGGTGTAGCGCCGGTCGGCCGGAATCATCCGTGGAAAGAAGGCCGCCTGCAGGTTCCAGTCGCCCAGCGGGTGACTGTATTTCAGGCCCGGCGCCGCGCTGTCGGCATAGCCCAGGAAGTACGGGATATGAAAGGTCCAGCCGTTTTCCGGGTAGGGGTAAATGCCAAACGGCTTGTAGACGATGCCCAGTTGCACGTCATCGCCGTCCTGGAATTTGTAGCCCACCAGGGCGTGCTCGATGGAACGCCGGTTGCGGTCCTGGAAGGTGTAGCCGCCGTCCAGGTAAAACTGGTCCCACTTGCCCTTGACCTCGAAGCGGGCAATGTCGAACAGCAAGCGCGCCGGGTCATTGCTGCTGGTTTTCCAGTCTTCGTAGCGATGGTTGAGCCGAATCGAGCCGCCAAAATCCAGGGCCCTGGCCCCGTCGTCACTGGCCCAACTCAGGTGCCCGAACGGCTTGGGCGACGGGTTGTCGTCCGCCGCCAGCAACGCAGTGCAAAACACAGTGGCACTCACCAGCAACATCAGGCGCACAGGCCATTCAACTCGTGACATAGCGGTTTTCTCCGGGCGATAGAGCGCCTTAAAGGTGGGCAGCAGAGCGCCTACCCTTGGCATGAAAGGGTTATGGATAAGGGATGTACCGCCTGCGAGCGTCCTGCGTTCTTGCGGCACAACTATATGGCGTACACGCTGTTTTAATAAGCGTGTTCCGTCATCGGCGTGTTGTGCAAAGGGTGAGCCAAGTAAGATTAACTTTTGTTTATTTATAATAAATTTATAATTTTCAAACAGTTATAGAAATTATCAAAAATAAACCAAATTATTTCAGTGCAACCGCAAGTAACACAATGAAGCGCTTACGCTCTATTTGCACCTCAAACAGGCCACCACCACGAAAAACGCCCGAAGCAGCGCATCGGGCGTTTTGAGATGGCTATTGCGGGAGGATGAAACGATTTTCTAGATGGGTACCCGTTCGCGGCGCATCCACATTTCGAACGCCATGGCATTCAATGGCCGGCTGATCAGGTAACCCTGGGCGGTGTCGCACTTCCACTGTTTGAGCAGCTTCAGGCTGGGTTCGAACTCGACGCCTTCGGCCACCACCTTGAGTCCCAGGTTGTGGCTCATTTCGATGGTGGAACGCACGATCACCCCGTCGCCGGTGGTGCTGTCGAGGTTGCGCACAAAGGACTGATCGATCTTCAACTCCTGCACCGGCAGACGCTGCAATTGTGCGAGGGATGAGTAGCCGGTGCCGAAGTCATCCACCGACAAGCTGATGCCGCAACCACGCAGTTGCTCAAGCACGCTGAGGGCCTGTTGCGGGTTATGCATGATGGCGCTTTCGGTGATCTCGAAAATCAGTTGCTGGGCCATGACGCCGTACTGCATGAGCAGCGCAGTGACACGAATCGCCAGGTCATCGTCGGCCAGGTCATCCACCGAGATATTCACCGACAGCTGGATATGCATGCCTCGCTGCCCCCACTCGGCGATCTGCCGGATGGCTTCTTCGATCACCCACTGGGTCAGGCTGCGCATGCTGCCGGTGCGTTCGGCCAGGGGGATGAATTCGGCGGGCGACACCAGGCCCAGCGTGGGGTGTTGCCAGCGCAGCAGGGCTTCGGCCTGGCGCACATGGCCGTGCTTCAAATCGAGCTTGGGCTGGTAGCACAGGTAGAGCTCACCCTCGAGGGCGGCGCGGCGCAGGTCACGAATCAAGGTGATCTGGCGCTGGTGCGCGAGGTCGCGGTCTTGTTGATAAATCTGCAAATAGCCGGGCAAGGTCGCCGCATCATGCCGGGCGATGGCGGCGCGGCTGATCAACTCTTCCACCTGCCGACCATCGGCTGGGTACGCGGCGATGCCAATGCTCACTTCATGGCGCAACTCATCATTGCCGATGCGCTGGGGCTCGGTGAGCAACCCGTAAAGGCGGTCGGCGCGGGCCACGGCGCGGTCGATCTCGGTGTTTTCCAGCAGCAGCAAAAACTCGCTGCCGGCAATGCGCGCGGCGGTGTCACTGGCCAACAGGCTCATGGACAGACAACGGCTGGCCTCGCGCAACATCTCTTCCACGCCCTGGGGGCCGAAGCCTTCGTTGATCACGCGGTAGTTTTCAATGCCCAGGTACAGCAACACCACCGGGCGGCCCGCGCTGATCGCACTGCCCAGGCGCTCCATGGCCAGGGCGCGGTTCGGCAAGCCGGTCAGCGGGTCATGCAGGGCGTTGTGCGCCAATTGCCGCTCGCGCACGGCGATACCACTTTGCATAGCGTTGAAGGCCCGGGCGAGCAGGCCGAATTCATCATGGCTGCGCACCCGCACCGGCGTGCGGTAGTCACCGGCGCCAATGCGCTCGGCCGCGTCCACCAAGGCGTTGAGCGGGCGCGAGACACGCCGCGCCAAAAACAGTGCCCCGGCCAAGGACACCAACAGCACCGCCAGCGCTATGCCCAGGAATTGCCGGTCCAGCGGCGCAAAGGACTCCAGCGCGTGGTCCAGCGGACTTTGCAGCAGCACCCGCACTTCGTCGCCATCGCCAGTGTTGGCCAGGGGCAGCACCTGGCTGAGCACGCGCTGCCCGTAAAACAGGTTGATCTGCGGCTCGGGGTACAGGTGCGCATCGCGCAAAGTGCTGATGATGGTGGCCTGGTAAGCATCAGGCTGGGTACTGAACAACGGGCCGGGACGACCGTCCTGCACACTGAGGAACGACACTTCCAGGTTGCTCATGGAGCGCAGTTCGCTGGCGAACAGCTTGTCCATGGGAAAGCCCATGATCACCCGGGCGATGGGCATCGGGTCGAGCACTTCGTCCTGCACCAGCAAGTACGGGCGGCCATCCATGGCCACGATCAACATTTGCAGGCCACTGCGCCGCGCCTTGCGCAACGCGTCTTCATAGGGGAACGCATCGCCGCGTGTGAGCATCGGCAAGGTGCTGACCACCACTTTGCCGTCGAGGCCCAACACGAACACTTCGCTGGAGCGGATACCGGTGCCATGCCGACGCAGCGCCGCGAGAATCGGCACGGTCTTGCCCTCGGCCACGGCTTGTTTGAAAGGCCCATCGACGGTAAGCCAATCGAGCCCGTATTGCAGGCGACGGCCGCGCAGGTCCAGCAGGCGTTCGAACACCTGGCTGCCGGTTTTCAATTGGACTTGGGCCTGGTTCTCGACGGCGCGGCCGGTGGCGGCCTTGACTGCGAAGTAAGTGGCCGCAACCACTACCAGCAGCAACAGCGCCAGCACCCCGGCAATGCGGGTTTGGAACGTGTGGCGCCACCTCATTGCAGTGCCCTCTGGCAGCGTTCGCTTGACTCTGCCACTACGTCCCTTTGTCATAGGCCTCCCTGGCGACTGCTGACCTGGCGTCAAAAAAACATCCATTTGAATTGGATATTTGGTTTGAGCAGATTAGCTGGGACTTGGGTTAAGTGCACCCAATAAAACCGGGGAATGTAGTGGCGGTTTTTTGGCGACAAGGGGTTGGCTGGGGGTGAGTACATATCCGTTATTTGGGTAACGGCGGCTTATGGTTCCGCCGTTACGGCGGGTCACTTTGGAAAAGAGCCCCAAAGTAACCAAAGGGCTCTTGCCCCAACACTCGGCACCTCGCCTAGGCTCGGTGTGCCCGTAATCCGACAGGTATTTGGGGGGCCGCCTAAGATCAAAATCAGACGCGGCGGCCTTAGAGCCGACCGGTAGCGTTTGCCGACCGCATTCCCCTGTAGGAGCCGGCTTGCCGGCGATGGTCGTCAACGATGACGCAAAAAAATCAGGCAGAACGCGGAGCCCCACTGTGGGAGCTGGCTTGCCTGCGATGGCATCGATTGGGTGTGCCTGATGTACCGAGGTGTTTGCATCGCAGGCAAGCCAGCTCCCACAGTTGATCCGGGCCGACATTTAGATACCGGTCGGCTACTAGGCCGCCGTGCTTTTGATTTTGATCTTAGGCGCCCCGTTAAACACGCTGGCCGAACGCAGGCTTGAATCCGTGGGTAACCCGGCAGGACGCCGGGTTAGCCGTCCTGGGCCAGGGA
>NZ_JBWKRS010000019.1:0-15584 GCF_059419385.1 Pseudomonas sp. GW821-FHT05H12
CCCCCCCCCCCCCCCCCCCCCCCCCCCCCCCCCCCCCCCCCCCCCCCCCCCCCCCCCCCCCCACCCCAGCTCCTACAGGGATTGTTGCTTGGGTCAGGCCTTGGTCTCTTCCACCGGCACATGCATGCGGTCGCGATTGGCCAGGGTCGGGAACAGCTTGATCCACACGCCCGTCACCAGCAGCGTGCCAATCCCGCCCATCACCACCGCCGGCACGGTGCCGAACCAGTGGGCGGTGATGCCCGACTCGAACTCGCCCAATTGGTTGGACGCGCCGATAAACAAGCCGTTGACCGCACTCACTCGCCCGCGCATTTCATCCGGTGTTTCCAATTGCACGAACGATGCGCGGATCACCATGCTGATCATGTCCGCCGCGCCCAGTACCACCAGCACGGCCAGGGAAAACCAGAACGAGGTCGACAGGCCGAAGGCGATGGTCGCCACGCCGAACACGCCCACTGCGGTGAACATCACCCGGCCGACATGGCGGTCAACCGAGAACCGTGCCAGCCACAGCGACATCAACAACGCTCCCACCGCAGGCGCCGAGCGCAACAGGCCCAGGCCCCAGGCGCCGGTCAGCAGGATGTCCTTGGCGAACACCGGCAGCAGCGCGGTGGCGCCGCCCAGCAGTACGGCGAACAGGTCCAGGGAGATGGCGCCGAGGATGTCCGGGCGGCTGCGGATAAAGCGAATCCCGGCCAGCAGCGAGTCCATGGTGGCCTTGGCTTTGTTCAACGGGGTCTGGCGTGCAGGCAGGTTCAGGGTCAGCACGCAGGCAATCAGGTACAGCGCCACGGTGGGGCCGTAGACCCACACGCTGCCGAACGCGTAGAGCAGACCGCCGAGGGCGGGTGCGACGATGGTCGCCAGTTGCTGGGCCGATTGTGACGACGCCACCGCACGCGGAAACAATGCGGTCGGCACGATGCTCGGCAGCAGCGCCTGGGTGGTGGGCATTTCAAAGGAGCGTGCGGCGCCCAGCAGGAAGGCGAGGATGAAGATCATCTCGCGGGTCACGTTGCCGGTCAGGCCGCCGATGGCCAGGCTCAAGGCAATCAACGCCTGCACGGTCTGGCAGATGGCTGCCACCTTGCGCCGCTCGTAGCGGTCGGCCACGTGCCCGGTGTGCAGCATGAACAGCACGCGTGGCACGAACTCCACCAGGCCGACCAAGCCCAGGTCCAGCACGTTGCCGGTCAGTTGGTAGAGGTTCCAGCCGATGGCCACGGTGAGCATCTGGAACCCGCTGGCGGTGAAGATACGCGCCAGCCAGAACGCGATGAAAGGGCGGTGGTGACGCAACAGCAACGCGGGTTCACTAGGCATCGGGAGTTCAGGTCAGGGCCGGAGGGAGCGCCGAGATTATCATCAACTTGTAACAGATAGTTGCAACAACTGAGCTGAGGCAGTCTGTCACGCGGCAAAAGACCACGCCGTCCTACGTCAAAATTAGGACTACTCTTTCAGCAATGCTTGATCCAGATCAAAACCCGCCCCGGGATTGCTCTGGCGGCCGCGAGGCCAGATTCCCTACGTGGTTGGTTAAAAAAGAAACGAATTTGAATTCGCCACACTCCATATCCGTGGGGGCAGTGGGTGCAGGCTCCCAGCCAGCAGCCGGTATTACCTGACAGAGGAAGACTTATGTTCGGTTTGGAGGCGCTAGATCTCGCCCGAATTCAATTCGCGTTCACCATCTCTTTCCACATCCTGTTCCCGGCGATCACCATCGGCCTGGCCAGTTACCTCGCGGTACTGGAAGGCTTGTGGCTCAAGACCCACAACGACACCTACCGTGACCTCTACCATTTCTGGTCGAAGATCTTTGCCGTCAACTTCGGCATGGGCGTGGTCTCCGGTTTGGTCATGGCCTACCAGTTCGGCACCAACTGGAGCCGCTTCTCGGACTTCGCCGGCGCCGTCACCGGGCCGCTGCTGACGTACGAAGTGCTCACGGCCTTCTTCCTCGAGGCCGGTTTCCTGGGGGTGATGCTCTTCGGCTGGAACAAGGTGGGGCGCAACCTGCACTTCTTCTCCACCGTGATGGTGGCGGTCGGTACGCTTATTTCGACGTTCTGGATCCTGTCGTCCAACAGCTGGATGCAGACACCCCAGGGCTTCGAGATCATTGATGGCCGCGTGATCCCAACCGATTGGTTTGCGGTGGTCTTTAACCCGTCATTCCCTTATCGCCTGGCGCACATGGCCACGGCGGCCTTCGTGGCCACGGCGTTCTTTGTCGGCTCCTCGGCGGCCTGGCACTTGCTGCGCGGCAAGGACAACCCGGCGATTCGCAAGATGCTGTCGATGGCGATGTGGATGGCCCTGATCGTCGCGCCGATCCAGGCGGTGATCGGTGACTTCCACGGCCTCAACACCCTCAAGCATCAACCGGCGAAAATCGCTGCAATTGAAGGCCACTGGGAAAACATCGGTAACGAACCCACGCCGCTGATCCTGTTTGGCTGGCCTGACATGAAGGCCGAAAAAACCAAATACGCGGTGGAGATTCCCTACCTGGGCAGCCTGATCCTGACCCACTCCCTGGATAAACAGGTGCCGGCGCTCAAGGAGTTCCCGCCTGAGGATCGGCCTAATTCCACCATCGTGTTCTGGTCGTTCCGGGTCATGGTCGGCCTGGGCTTCCTGATGATCTTCACCGGTTTGTTCAGCCTGTGGCTGCGTCGGGGCGACAAGATGTACACGTCCAAGCCGTTCCTGTACCTGGCGTTGTGGATGGGCCCGTCCGGCTTGATCGCGATTCTCGCCGGCTGGTTCACCACCGAAATCGGCCGTCAGCCGTGGGTGGTCTACGGGCTGATGCGCACGGCGGATGCTTCATCGGGGCATAGCCTGGCGCAAATGACGATTACGTTGGTGTTGTTCGTGGTGGTGTATTTCGCGCTGTTTGGTGCGGGCCTTGGCTACATGATGCGCCTGGTGCGCAAAGGTCCGCAGACCCATGAGGGCAGTGAGCCAACCCACGGTGGTCCTGGCCAGAAACGCACGCCGGCCCGTCCGTTGTCGGCCGCCGATGATGGCAGCGATGACGACCACACCCACATCCAGCACAAGGGGCATTGAGATGGGCATTGATCTTCCGCTGATCTGGGCCGTGATCATCATCTTCGGCATCATGATGTACGTGGTCATGGACGGCTTCGACCTGGGCATCGGCATTCTCTTTCCGTTTATCCCGGGCAAGACTGACCGTGACGTGATGATGAACACGGTCGCCCCGGTATGGGACGGTAACGAAACCTGGCTGGTACTCGGTGGCGCCGCGCTGTTTGGTGCGTTCCCGTTGGCCTATTCGGTGGTGTTGTCGGCGCTGTACCTGCCGCTGATTTTGATGCTGATCGGGCTGATCTTTCGCGGTGTGGCCTTCGAGTTCCGCTTCAAGGCCAAGGACCACAAGCGTCACCTGTGGGACAAGGCGTTCATCGGCGGCTCGCTCGCGGCCACGTTCTTCCAGGGCGTGGCGCTGGGCGCCTTTATCGATGGCATACCGGTGGTTGACCGCCAGTTTGCCGGCGGCTCCCTGGACTGGCTCACGCCGTTCACGATGTTCTGCGGTGTGGCGTTGGTGGTTGCCTACGCCTTGCTCGGCTGCACCTGGCTGATCATGAAAACCGAAGGCAAGTTGCAGGAACAGATGCACAACCTGGCGCGGCCGCTGGCATTCGTGGTGTTGGCCGTGATCGGTATCGTCAGCCTGTGGACACCGCTGGCACACCCGGAAATCGCCTCGCGCTGGTTCACCCTGCCAAACCTGTTCTGGTTCCTGCCGGTGCCGATCCTGGTGCTGGTGACCATGTACGGGCTGATCCGCGCCGTGGCACGTAACGCTCACTACACGCCGTTCCTGCTGACACTGGTGCTGATCTTCCTCGGCTACAGCGGCCTGGGGATCAGCCTGTGGCCGAACATCATCCCGCCGTCGGTGTCGATCTGGGACGCCGCCGCGCCGCCGCAAAGCCAGGGCTTCATGCTGGTGGGCACGTTATTCATCATCCCGTTCATCCTGGGCTACACCTTCTGGAGCTACTACGTATTCCGCGGCAAGGTCACCCACGAAGACGGCTACCACTAGGAGGGTCGCGACATGGCGGGCAAACCTTCGTTGCACGAGATTGAACAGGCCGAGAAACAGCCGTTGTGGCGGCGCCTGGGGTGGTTGGCGATGATCTGGACCGGCAGCGTGCTGGCCCTGTTTGTCGTGGCCAGCCTGATGCGCATGTTCATGAATGCGGCCGGCCTGACCACCCACTGACATCCCGATCCGGGCCTCGCGGCCCGGCTTTTCAACCCTGCCCTTTGCGAGAACGGCAGGGTTTTTTTATTTGCGCGCTTTGAGGATCACGAACTTCGGCGTGGTGGCGACTTGCTCGACACCACGGAACAACCGCGCCAGTTTGGTGTGATAACCCAAGTGACGGTTACCGACGATGTACAGGGCGCCACCGACCACCAAACTTTCCCGGGCTTGCTGGAACATGCGCCAGGCGAGGAAGTCGCCCACCACCTGTTGCTGGTGGAACGGCGGATTGCACAGCACCACGTCCAGCGAACCGGGCTCCTGGCCGGCCAGGCCATCACCGGCCCGCACGCTCACTTCACGCTCGCCCAGCGCGGCGCGCCAGTTCTCGGCAGCCGATTGCACGGCCATATAAGACTCGTCCACCAGGGTGTACTGCGCGTCGGGGTTGTGCAGGGCACTGGCAATCGCCAATACGCCGTTGCCGCAACCCAGGTCGGCCACGCGGGCGCTGCCGAGGTTTTTGGGCAGGTGGGGCAGGAAGGCACGGGTACCGATGTCCAGCCCTTCGCGGCAGAACACGTTGGCATGGTTGAGCAGTTCGATGGCCGGCGCTTCCAGGGCATAACGGGTCGGGTAGGGTGACACCGCCGTTGGGCGATCCGCTTGGGTCGCGATCAGCAGGCGTGCCTTTTTCACGGCCAGGGAGGCGTGCATCGGGCCGATGTAGCGTTCCAGCAAGTCGCCCGCAGCCCGTGGCAGGTGCTTGATCATGCCGGCGGCGATCACTTCGGCGTCGGGCGCCAATTGGCCTTGCAGGCGGATCAGTTGTTCCTCCAGCAGCGCCAGGGTCTTGGGCACGCGGATCAGGACGCGATCAAACGGCCCGCTCGGCACCTGGCTGGCCGGGACGAACGTGACCGCGTCAAACGCCTTGCCGTTGCGCGACAGGTTCTTCTCCAGGCCCTGGGCGGCGAGGAATGAGTCGCCGCTGGTGGTGACCTGCACGTGCCCCTCAAGGCTGGCGGCCAGGGCGCCAAAACTGTCGTTGAGCACCAGCACGCGGGTTGTGGCTTGCGGCTGCTGTTCGGCCAGGTAGCTGAGCAAATACTCGTCGGCCGCATCGAAGGCCTGCAATGGATCGTTGTGTTGCTCTGGCTGGCGAATCAGATCGAGCTGGGCGAAGGGGCTGTCGAGCAGGGGCATGGCGGGGGAGGCTCTGGGTCATCGATGGGTGTTCGGCCGGCTGCGCAGGTGCTGGCGGAACCGTCTGAGTGGACTGCGAAGCGGTGCTTGAAGCACTGCGTCACCACTCAGAATTGGCTGCGAATGTTACTTTTTTTTCGATGTAATTACATGCGGGGATTGATACGTCACTCAAAACAGGCCTGCTTTCGAGGCCGTGAGCACTGCAGCAATCTTGTTATTGACCCCTAACTTGATGAACGAATTTTTCAAATGAAAGCCCACCGTACGTTCCGAGAGGCAAAGAATCGTCGCGATGTCCCCGGCGGTCTTGCCCATGGCCGACCATTTGAGAATCTCTGTTTCTCTGGGGGATAGTTTGTTGGGCGCCTGAGGCGCGGGCTTGTCTGCGTATTTCTTGGCGACCACCGCGTGCATCGCGTGACACATCCACAACACCTGGCCGGCTTTTTCGTAAAGCTCTTGGGGGCTGACATCACCTTCGCCGCGCCCCAGGGTCAACATACTGAAGACGCCCTGGAAGTCGTGGACTGATTGGCTCCAGCCCAAGTGCACACCGAACGATTGCGCCAGGTCCCATAAGTTGGGCGTGGCATGGAAGGCTTTCTCCTCCCAGACAATCGGAAGCACGCAACGTTTACAGTGGCCAACAACGGGGTCTACATCATAGAAGTGCGCTTGCTTGTAAATGGTGTTCCATTCATTGGGGTAATTGTTTATCTGGATCGGTTCAGTTTGATTTTTAGGTAATTGGGAACTCATCGTAAATGAGCAGAATTGGAAGCCGAGCTCGTAGGTGTGGTTGACAACCATTTCAAACACACTGGTGATCTCGTTCTCGCCTTCCAGTTTGGGGAGCCGTGTGTTCCGCCAGTTAAGCATGGGTAAATCTCCATAGGTTTCTCCGTGACTTGGGTACGTCCTAATCCCCCAAAGCAGCACGAAAATGAGTGTAGGACATAGCCTACTGACGCTGGTGAAAAAAAAGTTATGGATAACTAGGCTTTAGGTAGTTATGCCTTGTACAACGCACTGCTTTTGGTAAGGATTATTCAGTCTGCGAGAAAAACCTTTTGGTTTTAATGGTTTATCACTAGTGCCAAAGTGATAGCTAATAAGCGTGCAGCGACATCTAGCGAATTATTCCGAGCTTCCTAATAGAGAAATGATTAGTTCGCACTATTTGCCTATTACTGTTTCAAAAACGTAACGCAATTCCACTCAAAGGGCCGGAGAAACCCTGAACGCAACAATGCCAGTACCAATCGTCGGTGTTTGCACGGGTTGTTTTGAGCGACACTAGGGGCCTGTGCAAAACGGAGTTCCCCATGACGGCCAGTGCTGAGAAATTCACCCGCCAAACCTTGCTCGATGTGCAATCGCTGACCCCTAGTCTGTTCACCTTGCGCACCACCCGCGACCCCGGCTTTCGGTTCACGGCGGGCCAGTTTGTACGCCTGGGCGTTACCAAAGCCGATGGCAGTACCGTGTGGCGCGCTTATTCCCTGGTGTCTTCACCGTTTGATGAGCATCTGGACTTCTTCTCTATCGTCGTTCCGGGCGGCGAATTCACCAGCGAGCTGAGTCGCTTGCAGGTGGGCGATACCTTGATGGTGGAGCGCCAGGCCACGGGTTTCCTGACTCTGAACCGCTTTGTCGATGGGCGTGATTTGTGGCTGCTGGGCACCGGCACCGGGGTGGCGCCCTTTCTGTCGATCCTGCAGGACTTTGAAGTGTGGGAAAAATTCGAACGCATCGTACTGGTTTACAGCGCCCGGGAAGCCAAGGAATTGGCCTACCAGTCACTGATCAAGGAACTGGGCGAGCGTGAGTACCTGGCCGAGTACGCGCACAAACTCACGTACATTCCGATCGTCACCCGTGAGCAGCATCCGGGCGCGTTGAATGGGCGCATTACCACACTGATCGAAAATGGTGAATTGGAGCGTGCCGCAGGTGTCGAGCTGACCCCTGAGCACTCCCGCGTATTGATTTGTGGCAACCCGCAGATGGTCGACGACACCCGCCAACTGCTCAAGCAGCGCGACATGCAACTGAGCCTGAGCCGACGCCCCGGCCAGGTGGCGGTGGAAAACTACTGGTAGAAAAAAGGCGCCTCAAAAGGCGCCTTTTTTGGGTCCGCGATTAAAGCGGCTTGTTGTTCTGGGCTTTGAGCAGGTCCCGAATCTCGGTCAGCAGCTCTTCCTCTTTGGTCGGAGTCGGCGGCAGGGTAGGTGCCACGGCTTCTTCGCGCTTGAGGCGGTTGATGGCTTTCACGCCCATGAAAATCGCAAACGCGATGATCACGAAGTCGATGATGCTCTGGATGAATTTGCCGTAAGCCAGTACCACGGCCGGCGCCCCGCCTTGTGCGGCCTTGAGCTGGATGGCCAGGTCGCCGAAGTCCACGCCGCCGATCAGCAGGCCGATAGGTGGCATCACCACGTCCCCTACAAACGAGGAAACAATTTTGCCGAAGGCGGCGCCGATGATAATACCGACGGCCATATCGACCACATTACCTTTGACCGCGAAGGCCTTGAACTCACTGATCACGCCCATAGGTTATTCCTTGTTACAGATGAGAAGGGTGGAAGTCAGTGTAATTCAGTCGTAGAGGGCTTGCGCGACACAACTGTTAACACTGTTAGTTTTTATCGACACATTAAATCGCAAATAGTTTGCAAAGTGCCACCAATCGCGCGCGAAATACCCGTGGTTTCAGTGGGTTACCACCTTATTTTATTAATCGGGTTGGTACGGCTTTTCTATTTATCTTCCTGCGCTCGGATCACTAGCCTCTGGCAAGCACAACTGAATGTGCATTAAAAAAACCAGAGGAAACCTCGATGAAAACCCCCATGAGTCGCAGGCCTGTTTCAGCGCGAGTCGCGCTGGCATTGGCCACCGCCAGCCTGCTGTCCCTCTCCGTGCAGGCCGCCAACCTGACTCGCGATAACGGCGCGGCGGTCGGTGACAACCAGAACTCGCAGACGGCCGGCGCCAATGGCCCGGTGCTGCTGCAAGATGTGCAACTGATCCAGAAACTGCAGCGTTTTGACCGCGAGCGCATCCCGGAGCGTGTGGTGCATGCCCGTGGCACCGGGGCCCACGGCACCTTCACGGTCACCGATAACCTCAGCGACCTGACCAAGGCCAAGGTGTTTGCCGCCGGTGAATCCACCCCGGTGTTCGTGCGGTTCTCTGCGGTGGTGCATGGCAACCACTCGCCTGAAACTCTGCGTGACCCGCGCGGCTTCGCTACCAAGTTCTACACCGCCGAAGGCAACTGGGATTTAGTGGGCAACAACTTCCCGACCTTCTTTATTCGCGATGCCATCAAGTTCCCGGACATGGTCCATGCGTTCAAACCGGACCCGCGCACTAATCTGGACGATGACTCACGCCGTTTTGACTTCTTCTCCCATGTTCCGGAAGCCACTCGCACGCTCACCGAGTTGTACTCCGACTCCGGCACCCCTGCGAGTTACCGGGAAATGGACGGCAATGGCGTACATGCCTACAAGTTGATCAACGCCAAGGGTGAAGTGCACTACGTCAAGTTCCACTGGAAGAGCCTGCAAGGCATAAAGAACCTCGACCCCAAACAAGTTATCGACGTTCAGGGGCGTGACTACAGCCATATGACCCATGACTTGGTCACCCATATCAACAAGGGCGACTTCCCCAAGTGGGATCTGTACGTGCAAGTGCTCAAGCCTGAAGACCTGGCCAAGTTCGACTTCGACCCCTTGGACGCCACCAAGATCTGGCCGAATGTGCCCGAGCGCAAAGTGGGGCAGATGGTCCTGAACCGCAACCCGGCGAACGTCTTCCAGGAAACCGAGCAAGTGGCCATGGCCCCGGCGAACCTGGTGCCGGGTATCGAGCCGTCGGAAGACCGCCTGCTGCAAGGCCGGGTGTTCTCCTACGCCGACACCCAGATGTACCGCCTGGGCCCGAACGCCCTGCAACTGCCGATCAATGCTCCCCGGGTGACCGTTAATAACGGTAACCAGGATGGTGCGATGAACATCGGCAAGACCACCAGCGGCGTGAACTACCAGCCAAGTCGCCTGGAACCCCGGGAAGAACCGCAAACCGCACGCTACAGCCAGCTGGCGCTGTCGGGCAGCACCCAGCAGGCGAAGATCCAGCGTGAGCAGAACTTCAAGCAGGCCGGTGATCTGTATCGCAGCTACAGCAAGAAAGAGCGTCAGGACTTGATCGACAACTTCGGCGGCTCGTTGGCCACCACCGATGACGAGAGCAAGCACATCATCCTGTCGTTCCTCTACAAGGCGGACCCGGAGTACGGCACCGGCGTGACCAAAGTGGCCAAGGGCGACCTGGCACGCGTGAAAGCGCTGGCCGAAAAACTCACCGACTAACCCCACACCCCTGTAGGAGCCGGCTTGCCGGCGATGGCGTCCTTGATCGTAATGCAAACCTCAAGGGCCTCATCGCCGGCAAGCCGGCTCCTACGGAGGGTGCGCGTTAGGGAGGATTTGTTATGCGAATTTTGATGGGCGCCGTGCTGGTTTGCCTGACGTTCGGCGCATGGGCCGAGCCCGCCGACCCTGCGAAGCTCAAGGCACAACTGCAGGATTATTACTTCGACGCCGCCCGCCGTGGCGACCTCGACATGCTCAACACCTTTATCGAGTCCGGCTACAGCCTAAATACCCAGGACGACAAGGGCTACACCGCGCTGATCCTCGCCGCCTACCACGGCCGGGGTCCGTTCGTGGAGCGCTTGCTCAGCGCCGGCGCCGACGCTTGTGTGCAGGACAAACGCGGCAACACTGCGCTGATGGGCGCGATCTTCAAGGGTGAGCTGAAAATCGCCCAGCGCCTGCTGGCCACCGACTGCAACCCCGACCAGCGTAATGGTGCCGGGCAGACCGCCGCCATGTACGCCGGGCTGTTCAAGCGGGTCGAGCTGCTCGATGCCCTCAAGGCCAAGGGCGCCGACCTGAATGCCGAAGACCCGATCGGTAACAGCGCTTCACGCTTGGCCAGTGGTGAAATCCGGACCTCGGCGCCGCGCTGAGCTATCATCGCGGTTTTTCGGTTGGAGGTTCTCAAATGGCAAAGGCCAAGCGCATGTACGGCTGCACGGAGTGCGGCGCGACCTTTCCCAAGTGGGCCGGCCAGTGCACCGAGTGCGGTGCGTGGAACACCCTGACTGAAACCATGATCGAAAGCGGCGGCGCCGCAGCTCCCACTGGCCGTGCCGGCTGGACCGGGCAGCAGGCGCAGATCAAGACCCTGGCCGAAGTCAGCGTCGAAGAAATCCCGCGTTTCTCCACCGCTTCCGGTGAGCTGGACCGGGTGCTCGGCGGCGGTCTGGTGGACGGCTCGGTGGTGCTGATCGGCGGCGACCCGGGCATCGGCAAGTCGACCATCCTGCTGCAAACCCTGTGCAGCATTGCCAGCCGTATGCCGGCGCTGTACGTCACCGGTGAAGAATCCCAGCAACAAGTGGCTATGCGTGCGCGGCGCCTGGGGCTGCCCCAGGATCAGTTGCGGGTCATGACCGAAACCTGCATCGAAAGCATCATCGCCACGGCGCGTATCGAAAAGCCCAAGGTGATGGTGATCGACTCGATCCAGACCATTTTTACCGAACAACTGCAATCGGCACCTGGCGGCGTGTCCCAGGTGCGCGAAAGTGCGGCGCTGCTGGTGCGCTATGCCAAGCAGAGCGGCACGGCGATCTTCCTGGTGGGCCATGTGACCAAAGAGGGCGCGCTGGCCGGGCCACGGGTGTTGGAACATATGGTCGACACCGTGCTGTATTTCGAAGGCGAGTCCGATGGCCGTCTGCGGCTGTTGCGCGCCGTGAAGAACCGCTTTGGTGCCGTGAACGAGCTCGGCGTGTTTGCCATGACCGACCGGGGCTTGAAAGAAGTCTCCAATCCATCGGCGATTTTTCTCACACGTGCTCAGGAAGAAGTCCCGGGCAGTGTGGTGATGGCGACGTGGGAAGGCACCCGGCCGATGCTGGTGGAAGTGCAGGCGCTGGTGGATGACAGCCACTTGGCCAACCCACGTCGGGTCACGCTGGGCCTGGATCAGAACCGCCTGGCCATGTTGCTCGCGGTGCTACACCGCCACGGCGGCATTCCGACCCACGATCAGGACGTGTTCCTCAACGTGGTCGGCGGGGTCAAGGTGCTGGAAACGGCATCCGACCTGGCGTTGATGGCAGCGGTGATGTCGAGCTTGCGCAATAAACCGCTGCCTCACGACCTACTGGTGTTCGGCGAGGTCGGCCTGTCGGGCGAAGTGCGCCCGGTGCCGAGCGGTCAGGAACGGTTGAAAGAAGCGGCCAAGCACGGCTTTAAACGCGCAATCGTGCCCAAGGGCAATGCGCCGAAAGAGTCGCCGCCGGGCTTGCAGATCATTGCTGTCACACGCCTTGAGCAGGCGTTGGATGCACTTTTTGAATAAACCAGGGATGGATGCCATGCAACGTTCGAAATGCTGGGGCGCAGTCGCCCTGTTTGTCGCCTTGGCCGGGCTGCCTGCTTTGGCGTGGGCCGAGCTGCCCGCCGGTTACCGTCTGGCGCAAAAGCTGGCAACGGATGACGGCAGTGTCCTGCAGGTGCTCGAAGACCAGCGCATCAGCGCTCAGTTGCACAAGGACAGTTGGGGCAATGGCCTGGACGAGGACTCGTTCGACGAGCCCGGCGACCTGGTGGAAAACCCGCTGCTCGAGGCCCAAGTGCGGTTAGTGTCGGCCTCCGGCGACGTGATCGCCCACGAAGACCTCGGCTACCCGCTGGCCGAGGTTAAAAAGGCGCCGCTCAAAGGCCTGCCGGAGACGGTGTATTTCCTGGTCATCGACCAGACCGCACCGATGGGCAGCTACAGTGGCCCGGCCACACAACTGTTGATGCCCGCCAAACACCACCTCAAGCGGATGGACTGCAAAGGCACCGACGGCAAGGTCAAGCCATTGATCCTGGCCCAGACCGGCAAGGCCGCCTGGCAGGCTGCCACGCCAGCCGCTGGCGGGGTGGATGAATTGCTGCAAGTGTCGTCCTTCATGGACGGTGACGGCGACGAAGACTTCGTCACCCGTTACACCACCTACCGTTTTGCCGACGACCTGTGGCAGGCCGCGTCGACTCAGAAAGCCGGCTTCTGGGAGTCGGAAGGCGACTTCCCGGCCCGTGCGGCTTTTCCCTGACGGCTAAACCTCGAGCAAGGCACCCAATTCGCGGTGCAGCTCATCCTCATCGCCCAGGTTCAGCTCGATCAGCCGCTTCAGGTGGCTGATCGAATCCAGGTCAATGTGTTCGCACACAAAACCCAGCTGTCCGTGATCGTCATGGGCCAGCTTCACCTGCATCTTGATATGCGCCTGTGGGTCCAGGCGGATATCCACGTCAAACAGGCGCTTGCCATTGCCCCGCCAGTCGTCAGGGCGCTCCACCAGCAACCCGCGCAACGACAAATCCACCAGTTGCACCGGCCAATTCCAGCTGTCCTGGGCAATGGTTGTCCTGGCATCAAAGGCGATTCGTCGAAAACGGCGGCGGTCAGACGGTTGCTCGGTCATGGTTAAACCCTCTGTGAATAGAAGGATTGTAGCCTTGCGCCATCACCCGGCTTTTATTTCTGCTTTTTTTGCCATGGCAAGGCTCTAGACCAACGTAGGGGGGTGGTCTTTGAAGCCAACAGCGCTAAACTCGGGATGGCTGTCCTTTCTGTCCACCCTGGCTGGAATATAAAAATGAAAAATAATAATAGCCTGCTACGCCACCTACCCTGGCTGGTGCTGGCAATCGTAGGAGCGTGCGCCCTGGGCGTAGTGGCCTTGCGCCGCGGCGAGGCGATCAACGCCTTGTGGATTGTGGTCGCTGCGGTGGCCATCTACCTGGTTGCATACCGCTACTACAGCCTGTTCATCGCGAATAACGTGATGCAACTCGATCCACGGCGGGCCACCCCCGCAGTGCTCAACAATGACGGTCTGGACTATGTGCCGACCAACAAACACATCCTTTTCGGTCACCACTTTGCGGCGATTGCCGGTGCAGGCCCGCTGGTCGGCCCGGTGCTGGCTGCGCAAATGGGCTACCTGCCCGGCACGCTCTGGCTGATTGCCGGCGTGGTGCTGGCCGGTGCGGTACAGGACTTCATGGTCCTGTTCCTGTCCACCCGTCGCAACGGCCGTTCCCTGGGGGACATGGTCCGCGAAGAAATGGGGCGTATCCCGGGGACCATCGCGCTGTTCGGCTGCTTCCTGATCATGATCATCATCCTCGCGGTGCTGGCGCTGATCGTGGTCAAGGCCCTGGCGGAGAGCCCATGGGGCATCTTCACCGTGATGGCGACCATCCCGATCGCGATGTTCATGGGCGTGTACATGCGCTACATCCGCCCGGGCCGCATCGGCGAGATCTCGATCATCGGCGTGTTGTTGCTGCTGGGTTCGATCTGGCTGGGCGGGCAGATTGCCGCCGACCCGGTGTGGGCCAAGGCCTTCACCTTCAGCGGGATCCAGATCACCTGGATGTTGATCGGCTACGGTTTCGTCGCTGCGGTACTGCCGGTGTGGCTGATCCTCGCGCCGCGTGACTACCTCTCCACCTTCCTGAAAATCGGCACCATCATCGCCCTGGCGATCGGCATCCTGGTCACCATGCCAGAGCTGAAAATGCCGGCCCTGACCCAATTCATCGACGGCACCGGCCCGGTGTGGAAAGGCGGCCTGTTCCCGTTCCTGTTCATCACCATCGCCTGTGGCGCGGTCTCGGGTTTCCACGCGCTGATCTCCTCGGGCACCACGCCCAAGTTGTTGGATAACGAAACCAACGCACGCTACATCGGTTACGGCGCGATGCTGATGGAGTCGTTCGTGGCCATCATGGCCATGGTTGCTGCCTCGGTGATCGAGCCGGGCGTGTACTTCGCCATGAACAGCCCGGCCGCCGTGGTCGGTGGTGACGTGGTGGCTGTGGCGCAAACCGTCAGCAGCTGGGGCTTTGCAATTACGCCCGAGGCGCTGACCGCTGTGGCCCATGACATCGGTGAAACCACCATCCTGGCCCGTGCCGGTGGTGCGCCGACCTTGGCGGTGGGGATCGCGCAGATCCTGCACAGCGTGCTGCCGGGTGAAAACACCATGGCGTTCTGGTACCACTTTGCGATCCTGTTCGAAGCGCTGTTCATCCTGACTGCAGTTGATGCCGGCACCCGTGCCGGGCGCTTCATGCTGCAGGACCTGCTCGGCTCCTTCGTGCCGTCGCTCAAGCGTACCGAGTCGTGGACGGCCAACCTGATCGCCACCGCAGGCTGCGTGGCGATGTGGGGTTACCTGCTGTACCAAGGCGTGATCGACCCTCTGGGCGGTATCAACACCTTGTGGCCGCTGTTCGGTATCTCCAACCAGATGCTGGCCGGTATCGCGCTGATGCTCGCCACCGTTGTGCTGATCAAAATGAAACGCCAGCGCTACATCTGGGTGACCATGCTGCCGGCCGTGTGGCTGCTGATCTGCACCACCACCGCAGGCTTCATCAAGCTGTTCGACGCCAACCCGGCGATCGGCTTCCTGTCGCTGGCCAAGAAATACAGTGATGCCCTGGCCAACGGCCAGATCCTGGCCCCGGCCAAAAGTGTCGACCAGATGCAGCACGTGATCTGGAACGCCTACACCAACGCAACGCTGACGGCGCTGTTCCTGTTCGTGGTATTCAGCATCCTGTTCTATGCGCTCAAGGTCGGCGTCGCCGCCTGGGGCAACAAGGAACGCACGGATAAAGAAGCCCCGTTCCAGGCCGTACCGGACGCATGATCGAGGATTGCAACCATGTTCAATGACATCAGTCGCCTCGGTAAATACCTCGGTCAGGCCGCGCGCCTGATGGTCGGCATGCCCGACTACGACACGTACGTCGAGCATATGCAAACCAAACACCCGGACAAACCGGTGATGGACTACAAGGCGTTCTTCCGGGAACGCCAGGAAGCCCGTTACGGTGGCAAGGGTGGGCCCAAGTGCTGTTGAAACACCGCACTTGACCACAACACCTCACTGTAGGAGCCCGGGGGGGGGGGGGGGGGGGGGGGGGGGGGGGGGGGGGGGGGGGGGGGGGGG
>NZ_JBWKRS010000019.1:15594-132351 GCF_059419385.1 Pseudomonas sp. GW821-FHT05H12
CTGCCCCCCCCCCCCCCCCCCCCCCCCCCCCCCCCCCCCCCCCCCCCCCCCCCCCTCGCTCCTACAGTTTTTTTAGCGCATGGGAGATGTGTGTTTTGTTAACCCCCATTCCGGTAACAGTCCTCAGCGGCTTCCTCGGCGCCGGCAAGACCACCTTGCTGCGCCACCTGCTCAAGGCCGAGCACGGTTTGAAAATCGCCGTGATCGAAAACGAATTCAGTGACGCCGGTATCGACACCCAACTGTTGGGCGCCGAGCCGGTGCAAGTCATGACCCTGTCCAACGGCTGCGTGTGCTGCACCATCCACACCGACCTGACCAAAGCCCTGTACCTGCTGCTCGAACGCCTGGACAGCGGCGAGATCGCCTTCGACCGCCTGGTGATCGAGTGCACCGGCCTGGCCGACCCGGCGCCCGTGGCCCAGACCTTTTTCATCGATGAAGAACTGCGCGAGCGCTACATCCTCGACGGTATTATCACCCTGGTGGACGCGGCCCACGCCGAGCAGCACCTGACCCAGACGATTGCCCAGGCGCAGATCGGCTTTGCCGACCGCTTGCTGGTGAGCAAGCGCGACCTGGTGGACGCGGCGACCTTCGACGCCCTCAGCCAGCGCCTCACGCGCATCAACCGGCGTGCGCCGATCCGTGTGGTCGACCACGGCAACATCGACCTGGCTGAGCTGCTCGATGTGCGCGGCTTCAACCTCAACGCCGGCATGAGCCTGCGCCCGGTGAGTGCTGCGCCGTCCATCGATCGCATCTCCAGCCTGGTGCTGCGCACTGACCAGCCGCTGGATATCGACCGCCTCAGCGAGTTCATGAATGCGTTGCTGGAAGACCATGGCAAGCAGCTGCTGCGTTACAAAGGCGTGCTGAACATCGCCGGGGAAGACCGGCGACTGGTGTTTCAGGGCGTGCTCAAGCTCTACGGGTTCGATTGGGACACCGAGTGGGCCGAGGACGAAGCGCGTGAAAGCGTGATCGTGTTCATTGCCGATGAACTGCCCGAAGACAAGATCCGCCAAGGTTTCCAGCAGCTGTACCAGCCGGAATAAACTGCCCATGCGAGCTGTTATCTCATCAGGCAGGTGAGATCGCAGAGGCAGACCCATGGTGAAAGTGGCACGGACCAACGCCGGCATTGGGGGCAGCGCCAATGCCGGCTAATTATGTTTCCTGGAAAACCCCGATCGGCATGAAAGTGCATCGGGTCGCCAAGTTCAAACAGCGCTCGGCGTTGAGCAATAACGCTGCCATCAAAGAGATGCCCGGCGTGCAGAACGGCGCCTGCATCGGGCTGGCGTTTGCGTGGTTGCGGCGCAGGCTGCAGCAACCGTCGGAGACGCCGCAGCGGCGCATACAGTACCTGGGGCAGGAAGACACGCTGTACAAGGTCGATGTGGATTGCAGCTCCTTCAATCGCTGCTACTACAGGTCCGCCCGTGGCATCGAGCGAATTGTCGCGGCAGCGCCCAATATCTGCGGCATGTCGAGCCGTTCGGCCATCGAAGCGAGCGGGCTGACGGGCTTGGAGGTATTGGCCAGTCATCTCGACGAGACCCAGCCGGGCTATTACCTGTGGGAATGCACCTTTACCGAGGGCGTCACGTCCCACGCTTTTGCCTTGTACGCCGACGGCAGCGGGATGAGTTTTTTCGACCCCAACTCGGGCGAGTACCGTATCGGGTCGAAGGGCAAGCTGGCCTTCTTCAAGCAGCTGTACAACCACTACCGGCTTTACGTGTCGATGAAAGGCGTCAAGGCCGACCTTCAATTCGACAAGCTGTACCTGATTCAGCTGGGACGCCTGTAGCCGGGCACCCTGTTGGCCTGGTCATCAAGCCGAAGCCCAGGCCCTCGGAATAAACCGCGATCACCGACTGTTATTTCAACAGGCACGTTCAGATGTCGGAGATCGACCCCATGGCCACGGCAGCACAGATCCAAGCGGGCAGAAAGAGTGACGGCAAGCTGGCCCAGACTTACCGGGCCAAGACCGGCATGATGACCTTCACCTACCAGGCCTATACCGGGCCTGGCGCGGCGATGATGAGCATCGGCAGCGAAAACGGTGACCCGCTCGCCCAGTTGAAACGCACCGCCATCGACAAGGCCCTGCAAGTGCTGGCGGCAAAGGGCTTCAGCCTGCCGCCGATCACCTTTCTCTGCTCGGCCACCGAGGGCGTGCCGTGCATTGCCTGCATGGGCAACCTGCGCGGCGGCGCCGAATACACCGTCTTCATGGGGCCCAAGACCGGGCAGCACAACCCGCAGATCCAGCTCAATGGCATTGAAGGCGGCTTGGGCAAGGACCCGGGAAGGGGCGTCGCCGACCAAGTGTACGACGGTACCCAGCGCTGGTTCGGCGACCCTAAGATGCATGGGCATGCCGCGACCGTGGTGATCCACGAAATCGGCCATATCCTTCATGAGATGAATCAGCCTGAGACGTTCTGGACCTTCAAGCTCGGCGCGCAAGACCCGTCGATCACGCTCAAGGCGGCCAACAACGGTACGGCGGTGAGCATGTACGCCATGACCAACCCCCTGGAGTTCGTGGCGGAAACCTTTGCCGCCCACCTGTCGGGCAAGTCTTTTGATACCGGTGTGAGCAACTTCTACCGTGAGATAGGCGGTGCGTTACCACCCTCGGGCAGCTTTTAGCAGGCAAAAAAAAGCGCCGACGTTGCCGTCAGCGCTTTTGGTTCAAGCTACTGCTATCAAGCGCCGTAAACCGGCAGCTTTTTGCAGATGGCCTTGACCTTCTCACGGACCGCGTCGATCACGGCTTCGTTGTTCAGGTCTGCCAGGATGTCGCAGATCCAGCCGGCCAGTTCCTTGCACTCTGCTTCCTTGAAGCCACGAGTGGTCACAGCCGGGGTGCCGAAGCGCAGGCCGGAGGTGACGAACGGGGAACGTGGGTCGTTTGGCACGGAGTTCTTGTTCACGGTGATGAAGGCTTTGCCCAGGGCAGCGTCAGCATCTTTACCGGAAATGTCCTGCTTGATCAGCGACAGCAGGAACAGGTGGTTTTCAGTACCGCCAGACACCACGTCAAAGCCGCGCTCGATGAACACGCTGGCCATGGCCTGGGCGTTCTTGACCACTTGTTGCTGGTAGGTCTTGAACTCAGGTTGCAGTGCTTCCTTGAAGCAGATCGCTTTAGCGGCGATCACGTGCTCCAGCGGGCCGCCTTGGGCGCCTGGGAATACGGCGGAGTTCAGCTTCTTCTCGATGTCGGCGTTGGCGCGAGCCAGGATCAGGCCGCCACGTGGACCGCGCAGGGTCTTGTGGGTGGTGGTGGTCACGACGTCAGCGAAAGGCACCGGGTTCGGGTAGACGCCTGCGGCAACCAGGCCAGCTACGTGAGCCATGTCGACGAACAGGTAGGCACCGACTTTGTCAGCAATAGCGCGGAAACGTGGGAAGTCCAGGATCTGCGAGTAGGCAGAGAAACCGGCCACGATCATTTTTGGCTTGTGTTCAACCGCCAGGCGCTCGACTTCGTCGTAGTCGATCAGGCCGTTGGCATCGATACCGTACTGGACGGCGTTGTACAGCTTGCCGGAGGACGAAACGCTGGCGCCGTGGGTCAGGTGACCGCCGTGGGCCAGGCTCATGCCCAGGATGGTGTCGCCGCCTTGCAGCAGGGCCAGGTACACGGCGCTGTTGGCTTGGGAACCGGCGTGTGGCTGGACGTTGGCGTAATCGGCGCCGAACAGCTCCTTGGCGCGATCGATGGCCAGTTGCTCAACCACGTCGACGTACTCGCAACCGCCGTAGTAGCGCTTGCCTGGGTAACCTTCGGCGTACTTGTTGGTCAAGACCGAACCTTGAGCCTCCATCACCGCTGGGCTGGTGTAGTTTTCCGAAGCGATCAGCTCAATGTGCTCTTCCTGGCGCACGGCTTCTTGCTCCATGGCGGCAAAGAGATCGGCGTCGTACTTGGCAATAGTCAAATCACGGCTGAACATGGCGGTCCTCAAGGATCGGGGGCAGAAAAGGAGGGCATTCTAACCCAATGGGTTTTAGATGGCATATGAAAGGACATCATGTCGCGGACAAGTGGCGTTCATCTGGGAACAGGCGGTGATTGTAAGGCCGCCATCGCCGGCAAGCCGGCTCCTACAATTGGAATGCGGTCCCCTGTAGGAGTCGGCTTGCCGGCGATGGCGTCATCAGGCGCGCCGCACAACGTCAATCGAACATGAACAGCGCATCATTGCTGAACTGCGCCTCAAACCGATTCGCCGGCATCGGCCGCCCGAACAGGTAGCCCTGAACCTCATCGCACCCATGCTCACGCAGGAAGTCGAGCTGTTCATGGGTTTCCACACCCTCGGCGATCACCGCCAGGTTGAGGCTGTGGGCCATGGCGATAATCGCGCGGGCGATCTGCGCGTCCTGCTCGCCGGACGGCAGGCCGTCGACGAAGGTGCGGTCGATCTTCAGCACGTCGATGGGGAATTGCTTGAGGTAATTGAGCGACGAATAACCGGTGCCGAAGTCGTCGACCGCGATGCTCAGGCCCAGGTTTTTCAGGCTGTCGAGGATCTGCATCGCCTCGTTGACCTCACGCATCAGGATACTTTCGGTCAGCTCCAGCTCCAGGCACGCCGGTGGCAGGCCGGTGTCCTTGAGGATGGTGGCAATGCGCTCACCCAACTGGCCGTCCGAAAACTGCCGCGCGGAGATGTTCACCGACACCTTCGGCACGCGCACCTTGTTCTGGTGCCAGGTCTTGAGCTGGCGACAGGCTTCGCTGAGCACCCAGTCGCCCACGTCCACCACCAGCCCCAACTCTTCCAGCACCGGGATGAAATCCCCTGGCGGCACCAGGCCGCGACGCGGATGGCGCCAGCGCAGCAAGGCTTCGGCGCCGGTCAGGCGTTTGCCGTCGCCGCTGAACTGCGGCTGGTAATAGAGCACGAATTCGTTCTGGTCCAAGGCGTGGCGCAGGTCGCTTTCCAGTTCCAGGCGTTCCAGGGCACTGGCGTTCATGTCGGCCTGGTAAAACTGGAAGTTGTTCTTGCCGCGCTCCTTGGCGTGATACATCGCCGTGTCGGCGTTTTTCATCAACTGGCTGAGTTCGTTGCCGTCCTGAGGGCTCAGGGCGATGCCGATACTGGCGGTCACAAAGAACTCTCGGCCTTCGAGCACGAAGGGCTTCACCAGGCTGGCGAGGATCTGCTCGGCCACGTGGATTGCCCGGTTCAGCGCCATTTCGCGGCTGACCCGCGGTTGCAGAAGCAGGGTGAACTCATCGCCGCCCATGCGCGCCACGGTGTCGTCTTCGGCCACGCAGCCCAGCAGGCGGGTGGCCATTTCCTTGAGCATGCGGTCGCCGGCGGCGTGGCCCAGGGAGTCGTTGATCGGCTTGAAGCGGTCGAGGTCGAGGAACATCAGCACCACCCACGACTTCTGCCGTTCGGCCGACTGCAGCGCGGTGTGCAGGCGGTCCTGGAACAGCGTGCGGTTGGGCAGGTGGGTCAGGGCGTCGTAGTAGGCCAGGCGGTGGATGCGCTGTTCGCTGGCCTTGCGCTCGCTGATATCACTGAAGAAGCACACGTAGCTGGCCAGGTCGCCTTCATCGTCGAACACGGCAGTAATGCCGACCCAGGCCGGGTAGTGCTCGCCGTTGCGGCGCTTGAGCCACACTTCGCCTTCCCAGGTGCTGTGCTGGTGCAACTGCTTGAGCACATAGCGCAGGTGGGCTTCCTGTTGTTCGTCGACGGTGAGCATGTTGGGCAATTGATCGAGTACATCGCTCACCGCATACCCGCTGACCCGGCTGAACGCTTCGTTGGCCTGCACGATGTAGCCGGCCGGGTCGGTGATCAGGATCGCCGACGTGGAGTGCTCGAATACCGTGGCCGCCATGCGCAGGTCTTTCTCGGCGCGGCGCTGCTGGCTGATGTCCCGGCCAACGCCCAGGATGCCTTCAAACGCACCGTGCTCGTCCCACACCAACACCAGGCGCAGTTCGATCGGCACCTTGCGGCCATCGGCGCGCAGGCAGTCGAACAGGAACAGCTGGGTTTGCACTTCGTCGCGCAGTTGGTTCAGCGCTGCGGTATCGCCCAAAGCGCGGCTGACCCGCTCCACCAGGCTATAGATGCCGCTCAATTGCTGCGGGTTGGCGATGATCGACTGCCAACCGTTCTTGAACACCCAGTCCACGTCATAACCCAGTACGGCACTGACCGACGGGCTGATGTAGTTAAGGGCCAACTGGCTGTCGGTGGAACAGATCACGTCGCTGATGCTTTCGGCCAGCATGCGGTAGCGCTGCTCGCTGTCACGCAGGGATTCGCTGGCTTCGATCTGGTCGGTCACATCCTTGGCCACGCCGATGATCCGCGTGACCACGGCGGTCTTGTCCCGGGCCAGGGCCTGTTCGCGGATCTCGAAGCGACGCCACTGGTTGTTGCGGTGGCGAAAGCGCAATTGGCACTGCAACTGGGTGCTGTAGCCGGCCTGACGCTGTTGCTGGCGCAGGTCGTGGTAGTGCTCGGCGTCTTCGGGGTGCAGCAGGATTTCCCAGAAGTACTCGCCCATTTGCTGCAGTTCGGCCTTGTTGTAGCCGAGGGTGTGGCCCAGGTGGTGGTTGCTGAAGATCATGCGCTGGCTGATCACGTCCTGCACATACAGGTGGTCGGGCACGGTGCGCACCACGTCCGACCAGAAGCTTTCACGCTCCACCAGTGACAGTTCAATGAGCTTGCGGCTGGTGATGTCGCTGATGCTGAGGATCACCGCCTTGAAATCGTCCTGCTGCTCCGGCAGGCGCATCACCAGCCACAGGTACTGCTCGTTGCCGGCGACATCGTTGAGCTGGATTTCCAGTTCCAGCTGCTTCTGCTGGGTCAGCACTGCCTCAAGCACCTGGTAGCCGATGGCCGTGGCGTTGCGTGGGCAATCGTCGATCAGGCGCTCCCACGCCTCTTCGCACGAGGCCACATTGAGCAGACGCACCGCCACCTGGTTGACCTCGGTGATGCGCAGTTCCTTGAGCAGTTGCTGGCGTTCTGCGGGGTTGTCCTGCAGCCAGTCGTGCAATTGCTCGCGGCTGTGCAGTTGCGCCTTGTCGAAGAATGCATTGAGCTCCGACAGGTCGAGCACGCACAGGGCCACGCCGGTGCCCTCGAAAATATCCTGATAGCGCCGCCGGCCTTCATGCACCTGGCGCTGACGGCGGCGCATGTTCAGCAGCACGATCACCGGGATCAGCGAGAACGCCAGGCCCAGCAGGCATTTGCCGATAAATGCGGGCAGCAGTTGCTCCAGTACCGCCGTGCGGTCGAACAGCCCGCGCAGTTGCCAGTCGCTCTTGCTCAGGGGGGTGACCAGTACGCTTCTGTTCAATTCATCCGGGGTGAGGGCGGTGGCCCATTGCGCCGGCATGCCGCTGTCACGGCTGACCACGCGGTGGTTCAGGCGGTTCTCGATGGCCCACATCGGGCGCTGGCCCTGGCCGTCCTGGCGGGTGAGGTTGGTCAGGTAGCTGGGCGCCAGGCGCAGTGCCCAGTACATCCGCGAACCGCCGCTGGGCTGGTGCAGCAGCAGGTAGATGATGGTGCCGTCGTTACTGTTGCTCAGGTAATAAGGCTGGGAGTGGCTGCGCTGCACCAGTTCTTCAAGCCAGGCGCTGTCCTGGCTGTCTTTGGCGCTGTCACTGATCATCGCGCCACTGGGGGCCAGCAGGGCGATACTGCGCAACTCCGGCAACGAGCGTTGCAGGGTGCGCATCAGGGCTTGCTGCTGTTCATCGTTGCGCGGCGGCTCGACCATCGGGAGCAGGTTCAGCGCGATTTTTGCGCTGAGGGCCATGTTCAGGCTGATTTGTTCAGCCAGGTCGGCGCTGTAGTCGATGGTGTATTGCTGCTGGTTTTTCTGGTTTTGCTGCAGCTGGTCCAGCAGTTGCCAGAACAATAGCGCGAGCAGCATGAGGACAAGCGTCGCCAATGCGCCTTTAAGGGTGCCGTGCAGGGGCGCTCCCGGCGCTATATGAGCGGCGCGCAGGGGAGTTGGCGGCGTGACTTTGGACAAGCTGTGATCCTGCGGTTTGGCTGGACTGGCGCGCGACGTGCACTATAAGCCGGACGCCCGGAGGGCGGCTAGCATGCCTTGAGTTGTGGCAAAGTGCCAGTCCTTGCCTGGCTGGACTGACCAAGCGCATTCAGGTAGCTTTGCCGGTTACGCGGGGCGTTCCAGCCCCAGACATTCAGGCTTTTCCCGCACGCAGGCATTGATCACCGTCAACGGCCCGCGCGGCGCATGGCCTGCACGGGCTCCGCCCGCTCAATTCATCAGTCACTGACGCTAGGTTCACCATGGCTCAATACGTCTTCACCATGCATCGGCTGGGAAAAGTTGTTCCGCCGAAGCGGGAAATCCTGAAAAACATTTCGCTGTCCTTCTTCCCTGGCGCCAAGATCGGCGTACTCGGCCTCAACGGTTCGGGTAAGTCCACGCTGCTGAAAATCATGGCCGGCGTCGACACCGAGTTCGAAGGCGAAGCCCGCCCGATGCCGGAACTGAACATCGGTTACCTGCCACAGGAACCGATCCTGGACCCGACCAAGACCGTTCGTGAAGTGGTTGAAGAAGCCGTCAGCGCGATCAAGAACGCCCAGGCGCGCCTGGACGAGGTCTACGCCGCCTACGCCGAGCCGGATGCCGACTTCGACAAGCTGGCCGCCGAACAGGCCAAGCTGGAAGCGATCCTGCAAGCCGGCGACGGTCACAACCTGGAGCGCCAGCTGGAAGTCGCCGCCGACGCGCTGCGCCTGCCGGCGTGGGATGCCAAGGTCGAACACCTGTCCGGTGGTGAGAAGCGCCGTGTGGCCCTGTGCCGCCTGCTGCTGTCGGCCCCCGACATGCTGCTGCTCGACGAGCCGACCAACCACCTGGACGCCGATTCCGTCGCCTGGCTGGAACATTTCCTTCACGATTTCCCGGGCACCGTGGTTGCGATCACGCACGACCGTTACTTCCTGGACAACGTTGCTGGCTGGATCCTCGAGCTCGACCGCGGCGCCGGTATCCCTTACGAGGGCAACTACTCCGGTTGGCTGGAAGCCAAGTCCGACCGTCTGGCTGCCGAATCCAAGCAGCAGTCGGCCCACGAAAAAGCCATGAAGGAAGAACTGGAGTGGGTGCGCAAAGGCGCCAAGGCCCGCCAGTCCAAATCCAAGGCGCGTCTGCAGCGCTTTGAAGAAATGCAATCCCAGGAATTCCAGAAGCGTTCGGAAACCAACGAGATCTACATCCCGGCCGGTCCGCGCCTGGGTGACAAGGTCATCGAATTCAAGAACGTCACCAAGGGTTATGGCGACCGCGTGCTGATCGACAACCTGTCGTTCTCCATGCCAAAAGGCGCGATCGTCGGCGTTATCGGTGGTAACGGTGCGGGTAAATCCACACTGTTCCGCATGCTGATGGGCAAGGAAACCCCGGACTCCGGCACCATCGAAGTGGGCGAAACCGTGCAGCTTGCTTGCGTTGATCAGAGCCGTGAGGACCTGGACGGCAGCAAGACGGTGTTCCAGCAGATTTCCGATGGCTCCGACCAGATCCGCATCGGCAACTATGAAATCCCGTCGCGCACCTACGTGGGTCGCTTCAACTTCAAGGGCGGCGACCAACAGAAGTTCGTCAAGGACCTGTCCGGTGGTGAGCGCGGCCGCTTGCACCTGGCCCTGACCCTGAAAGAAGGCGGCAACGTGTTGCTGCTCGACGAACCGTCCAACGACCTCGACGTTGAAACCCTGCGTTCCCTGGAAGAAGCCCTGTTGGACTTCCCGGGCGCCGCCATTGTGATCTCTCACGATCGGTGGTTCCTTGACCGCGTCGCGACTCACATCCTGGCGTACGAAGACGACTCTCAAGCCGTGTTCTTCGAAGGCAACTACACCGAGTACGAAGCCGATCGCAAGAAGCGCCTGGGCGAAGCCGCTGCCCAGCCGCACCGCGTGCGTCACAAGAAACTGGCCTGATTCGGGTTTGTGGTTTGAAAAAACGGAGCCTTCGGGCTCCGTTTTTTTTTGCGTCTTTTCAGGTGGACCGAGGTGGGTTCATCGCAGGCAAGCCAGCTCCCACAGTTTTATCTGTGCCCACATTTCAAATGTGTGAACCCTGTCAAATGTGGGAGCTGGCTTGCCTGCGAAGACGGTTTAACTGCTGGTGCATTCTCTGAATTCGAATCCCATTTATGGTGCAAAAAGGGTGTTTATTTATATCTAATGCACCATTTAAATTCACAAAGGCGACATTTTGCACTTTTCAGGTGCGGCATGACTTGCTAAGGTCCGGCTCAATCTCATTTAAAAACAATCAATTTGCCGAGACTTCCCATGATCGAATCTGTCGAATCTTTCCTTTCCCGCCTCAAGAAACGCGACCCCGACCAGCCAGAATTCCACCAGGCCGTAGAAGAAGTCCTACGCAGCCTCTGGCCTTTTCTTGAAGCCAACCCCCACTACCTGACGTCGGGCATCCTGGAGCGCATCTGCGAGCCGGAACGTGCGATTACTTTCCGGGTGTCGTGGGTGGATGATCACGGCAAGGTTCAGGTCAATCGTGGGTTCCGCATCCAGATGAACAGCGCCATCGGCCCGTACAAGGGCGGCCTGCGGTTCCACCCGTCGGTGAACCTGGGCGTGCTGAAATTCCTCGCTTTCGAGCAGACCTTCAAGAACTCCCTGACCTCGTTGCCCATGGGCGGCGGCAAGGGCGGCTCGGACTTCGACCCCAAGGGCAAGAGCGACGCCGAAGTGATGCGCTTCTGCCAGGCCTTCATGAGCGAGCTGTACCGGCATATCGGCGCAGACGTGGATGTGCCGGCCGGTGATATCGGTGTGGGTGCCCGTGAAATCGGCTTCCTGTTCGGCCAGTACAAGCGTCTGAGCAACCAGTTCACCTCTGTGCTGACCGGCAAGGGCATGACCTATGGCGGCAGCCTGATCCGCCCGGAAGCCACTGGTTTCGGCTGTGTGTACTTCGCTGAAGAAATGCTCAAGCGCAACAGCCAGCGGGTGGAAGGCAAGCGCGTGGCCGTGTCGGGTTCGGGCAACGTGGCGCAATACGCGGCGCGCAAGGTCATGGACCTGGGCGGCAAGGTGATTTCCCTGTCCGACTCCGAAGGCACTCTTTACGCCGAGAGCGGTTTGACCGAGGAGCAATGGTCGGCGCTGCTGGAGCTGAAAAACGTACAGCGCGGGCGCATCAGCGAACTGGCCGAGCGCTTCGGCCTGGAGTTCCGTAAAGGCCAGACCCCGTGGCATTTGGCCTGCGACATCGCGTTGCCCTGCGCAACCCAGAACGAACTCGATGCCGAGGCGGCGCGCACGCTGTTGCGCAACGGCTGCATCTGCGTGGCCGAAGGCGCCAACATGCCTACCACGCTGGAGGCTGTGGATATCTTTATCGAGGCGGGCATTCTGTTTGCCCCGGGCAAAGCCTCCAACGCCGGTGGCGTGGCCGTGAGCGGGCTGGAAATGTCGCAGAACGCCATGCGCCTGCTGTGGACGGCCGGTGAAGTGGACAGCAAGCTGCACAACATCATGCAGTCGATCCACCACGCCTGCGTGCACTACGGCGAAGAAAACGGTCGGATCAACTACGTGAAGGGCGCAAACATCGCCGGCTTCGTGAAAGTCGCCGACGCGATGCTGGCCCAAGGCATCGTCTAAGCCTCAGGCTCGATCCGCAGCACTTCGATCAACTGATCGCCGACGGGGCGCTTCCACAGCACCTCGTCACCGATCTGGGCACCCAGCAAGGCACGGCCCAGCGGCGAGCCCCAGTTGATCAAGTGCGCGGCGGCGTCGGCCTGGTCTTCGCCGACCAGTTGGATGCGCTGCTGCTCATCCTGTTCATTGGCGAAGGTGACCCAGCTGCCGATCTGTACGTTGTCGGTGGAAGTCGCCGGCGCGACGACTTGAGCGCTTTGCACCCGTTGATTGAAGTAGCGCAGGTCGCGCTCAAGGTCAGCCAGGCGCTGTTTGTCGTCTTTGGAAGATTCGACGCTATATGCCTGCTGTAACTGCGCCACCTTGGCCTGCAACTGCGCCAACCCTTGGGCCGTCACTCGGTTGGGCTGCTCGCTGACCTGGCGCTCCACCGGCTGGTCGGCCTGGGCGGCGGCGTTATCTTCATTTACAAAAGCTCGGCTCATGACGTTCTCCCTCAATGGAGTTTGGGCCATAGTCGCCGCGCTTTAGTTTCGATGGATGTCTGAAAGCGACCTATTGCGAGCGATAGGCCCTGGCGGCGTCGCGGTCTTTCTCTTGCTGCCAGGCGCGCTCGCGGTCGTCCCAGTGATTGTCCTTGTAGTCGCGCAGCTCTTCGTTTTCACGCATGGCCTTGCATTGGCGGAAGCCATCCTCCCAGCCTTCGGCGTACTCGCGGTCCTTGAGATAACGCGGCACATTCTTGCGAAACGCCCCGCTGATCACCCCGGCCGCCTGGCGACCACTGCTGCAACCGTCGTCAAAACCATCGGCAAACGCCGGTGGATAACCCTTGGCCAACAGGTCTTGATGAGTGGACTGACAACCGGCCAACCACACCATCGCACACAGCATTACCGCATACCGCCACATTGCCTGCTCCCTCGCCGTGTCACGGCTGATAGGAGAAGTCTAGAAGGGGATTCGTCGGAGAGATGTGAAAGGAAAGTGAGAACGGTGTGGTCCGTAGGCGCCGGCTTGCCGGCGATGCAGACACCTCGGTGTGTCAGGTAATCAGCGGTGATGCGATCGCCAGCAAGCCGGCTCCTACAGGTTGCGTTGGTCAAATGTGGGAGCGGGCTTGCCCGCGAAGGCGGTGGTTCAGCTGAAATATCTTTGACTGGCACACCGCATTCGCGAGCAAGCCCGCTCCCACACAAGCCCGTTCCCACATTTTTGATCGTTGTGCGCCTTTGGTCAGTAGTGATACCACTTCACTTCCAGCAGCACTTCGTTCACCGGGGTGGAGAGGTGGCTGTACTCGCGTTGGGCACTCAGGCGCAGGCCCAGGTTGCGGGACAATTCCCACTGCTGGTTCAGGCTCAGGCTGCGGCGCACTTCGCCGTTGGTGAAGAAGTCGCCCTTGGCTTCCAGGCTCAGGTTGCCCAGCGGGTTTTTCCACAGCACGCCGGTGTTGAAGCCGGCTGCGGGGGAGATGGCTTCGCTGAAGTCGTTGTTGTGTTCCACGCGCACGGTGCCGAGGGCGAAGCCGAGCATGTCGTCGCTCAGTTGCCAGGTACCACCGGCGCCGCCGTTGACGTGGGCCACCAGGGTTTCGTCGTCGTGTTTGCCGGGCACCCGCTCCAGGCCGCCGGTGACTTGCCAGGACCACGGCTGCAACAGCGCGTTGCGCGGGGTCAGGGAGCGGATGGTGGCCAGGTCCAGTTGCTGCAGTTGCCAGTGGTTGCCTTCGTACTGGCGCAGTTTCATCTGCAGGATTTCGATCTGCGCGCCGAGGGGGAAGCCTTCGGCATTGTCATTGAGGTCGTGGTAGGCCATGCGCAGGCCGTACTCACCGAAGGCTTTGTCGCCACGGGTGCCGATACCGGCTTGCCAGGTGCGCGACTCATGGCCGTCTTCCGGCAGGCCGGGGCGTTCGACGTTCAGGTCGGGCGCCGGGTTCTGGTTGATTGCGCGCAGCAGTTCAAAGCTGCGTTGGGAACGTTCGGTGTCACGCTCCAAACCGTTGGCGCGGTAGCGACCCAGGCGGTAGGCGGCGTCGATGATCAGGGCCTGGCGCTCGCGGGGCAGGGCCTTGAAGGCCGGCTCTTGCAGTTGCTTCTGGTCGTCGCTGACCTTGAGTACCCACTGTTGTTCTTCATTGCTCAGCGGCTTGGCACGCTCCAGTAGCTCGCGTTCGCGGGAAGGGCGGTAGTCGATCTTCTCCACCAGCCCTGCATCCTTCACCGCCTTGACGGTGTCGGTAGGGATGGCGGTCAGCGGGAATTGCTCGGTCAGGCGCAGGCCTGGGCGGGCGACTTGCAGCAGTTCCAGCAGGCGATAGGAGCAGTTTTCGTCAAAGAAGAAATAGTCGAACTGGATCTGCTTGAGCTCCCACACGTGCTCGACCATGCGCTCGGTCTCGACCTGGGTCAGGTTCAGGCGGTATTCCCACAGGTCGCGGTTTTCGAGGCTACGGTACTCGGAAAGTTTTTCCTGGTAGGGCACCAGGGCGAACAGGCCGGGGTAGCCGCCCATCAGGCCTTTCCAGGCGTAGAGGATGCTGTTGTCCGAACCTTCGATGTAGGCGCCGAAGTTGATCGCGTAGCTGAGCAGGGCGGTCTTGTCGCGCTGCACATCGGCCTGGTCGATGCGCAGCAGGGTGTGGCCGAACATGGACGACGGGCTGTTGAGGTAGGCCGCCGGGAAGATCATCACCGCGCTGTGCGGGGCGACGTCCTTGAACCATTGCTTGAATTCTTTGCAGTCCACGGCGGGCAGGTCGGTCAGTTGCAACTGATCCTTGAGCCAGCGGGTGCGTGCGGGGTAAACGCATTGAACATGTTTTTCGCCCAGGCTGGCCGGCGCATAGAGTGCGTCAACGGTGGCCTTGAGTTCGGCGTCCGGGTGGTGGGCACCGTCGGGGGCGAGGAAGAATTTCTTGTCACTGACATAGCTGCGCCAGCCCTTGAGCTTGCCGGCTTCGTAATGGCCCAGGGACAACCAGAACGGATCATTGGCCAATTGCTGCAAACGTTGATCATCAATATGCGGGGCCGCGTACAGCGGGGCGCAGGCGAAGAGTGCCAGCCAGGCAAAGCGTTTGAGCATAGGGGCAACTTAAGTCGGATAAAGAGAGACCCAAAGGGGAGGCGGGTCCAAAAATAAAGCCCGTGCCTCGAAAGGCACGGGCGGGTCGAGCTTAAGCCTGGGTAGCGTATTTCGCCAGGCGGGCGTCGCCCTTGAGGACGGCGAGGGTGTTGGTGTGCACATCGTCAGCCGTCACGTCGGCTTTGCTGAAGATCTGTTGGAAGTGCTCGTGGGTCACGGCAGCGAAGTGCTCGCGATCTTCTGGAGCAACGCCCAGTACCACCGCGTAGGTGGTCAGTGCTTCGCCATTGCCTTTGGCCATGTCTTCGGACAGCTCGTTCATCATGCCATTCATGGCAATCCAGGACTTGCCGCCGTAGGTCAGGGCGCTGTTGGTGCTGCAACCGTTGGTGCCCGAGGTCATGCCGAAAGTGGCGTTACCGGAGGTGCCGTTGGTGGTGGACGCCAGGAAGTGAGCTGGAGTACCGCGTTGGCCTTCAAACAACATGTTGCCCCAACCGCAGTTCGGGCCGCCTGGTGCTTCTGCCATTGCATTGAGGGAGACGACGGTGAAGAGAGTACCAAGAAGGATCCGTTTCATAGCTTTGTTCTCTTTGTGTGCAAACCAATGGACAAGGGTTCAGGCGCGTTGCAGCGCCCTAGGGATCGGTTATTAGTCCAACCCGCGCAGTTTGGAGTTTAGGCACGTTCCCGGGGTTCCGTGTTTTTTTATAAAACAATCAGCGATGTCGCGAATTATTTGTAGGACGCCTCCCGTGTCTATGCTTTCCCACAGGCTCGCCTTGCCAGAGCGCGCAAGCGGGAGCCAGAATGCCGTTATCTGCCCCGCCTGATGTAAGGAAGCCCGATGCCTGATCCTGTTGCTGCCAGCTTGCGTCTAGCGCCCGAAGCGCTGACTCGTCCTTTTTCCGCTGAACAGTTCAGCTTCTCGACCACCAATGATTTGGAGCCCTTTCGCGGTGTGCTTGGCCAGGAACGTGCGGTTGAAGCCTTGCAGTTCGGTGTGGCCATGCCACGCCCCGGTTACAACGTGTTTGTCATGGGCGAGCCCGGTACCGGCCGCTTTTCGTTCGTCAAACGCTACCTGAAGGCAGAAGGTAAACGCCTGCAGACCCCGTCGGACTGGGTCTATGTGAACAATTTCGATGAGCCTCGCGAACCCCGTGCGCTGGAACTGCCCGCGGGCGGCGCGGCGGCGTTCATCAGTGACATCAGCGGGTTGATCGACAACCTGGTGGCCACCTTCCCGGCCGTGTTCGAACACCCGACCTACCAACAGCGCAAAAGCGCCATCGACCGCGCTTTCAACCAGCGCTACGACAAGGCCCTGGACGTGATTGAACGCCTGGCATTGGAAAAGGACGTGGCGCTGTACCGCGACAGTTCCAACATCGCCTTTACCCCGATGCTCGACGGCAAGGCGCTGGACGAAGCCGAGTTTTCGCAGCTGCCGGAAGCCGACCGCGAGCGCTTCCACACGGATATTTCCGAGTTGGAAGAACGCCTCAACGAAGAGTTGGCCAGCCTTCCACAGTGGAAGCGCGAGTCGAACAACCAACTGCGCCAGTTCAACGAAGAAACCATCACCCTGGCCCTGCAGCCATTGCTCTCGCCGCTGTCGGAAAAGTACGCGGAAAACGCGGCGGTCTGCGGTTACCTGCAAGCCATGCAGGTGTACTTGCTGAAAACCGTGGTCGAGCAATTGGTCGACGACGCCAAGACCGACGCCCAGGCGCGCAAGCTGCTCGAAGAGCAATACTGCCCGAGCCTGGTGGTGGGCCACCCGATCAACGGCGGCGCGCCGGTGGTGTTTGAACCGCACCCGACCTACGACAACCTGTTCGGCCGTATCGAATACAGCACCGACCAGGGCGCGCTCTACACCACCTACCGGCAATTGCGCCCGGGTGCTTTGCACCGCGCCAATGGCGGCTTTTTGATCCTCGAAGCCGAGAAAATGCTCGGCGAGCCGTTTGTGTGGGACGCGCTCAAGCGTTCCCTGCAGTCGCGCAAGCTGAAGATGGAATCGCCGTTGGGCGAGCTGGGGCGCTTGGCCACCGTCACCCTGAACCCGCAGATGATTCCGTTGCAGGTCAAGGTGATCATCATCGGTTCGCGCCAGCTGTACTACGCGTTGCAAGATGCCGATCCGGACTTCCAGGAGATGTTCCGGGTGCTGGTGGACTTCGACGAAGACATCCCGATGGTGGACGAGAGCCTGGAGCAGTTCGCCCAGTTGCTCAAAACCCGCACCTCGGAAGAAGGCATGGCGCCCCTGACGTCGGACGCCGTGGCGCGGTTGGCCACCTACAGCGCACGCTTGGCCGAGCACCAGGGCCGTTTGTCGGCGCGCATTGGTGACCTGTTCCAGTTGGTCAGCGAGGCGGATTTCATTCGTCACCTGGCGGGCGACGAGATGACCGATTCCGGGCATATCGAGCGGGCGCTCAAGGCCAAGGCCACGCGCACCGGGCGCGTGTCGGCGCGGATTCTCGACGACATGCTCGCCGGGGTGATCCTGATTGACACCGCAGGCGCGGCCGTGGGCAAGTGCAACGGGCTGACAGTGTTGGAAGTCGGCGATTCGGCCTTCGGTGTGCCGGCGCGGATTTCCGCCACGGTGTACCCGGGCGGCAGTGGCATTGTCGACATTGAGCGTGAGGTTAACCTCGGCCAGCCGATTCACTCCAAGGGTGTGATGATCCTCACCGGTTACCTGGGCAGTCGTTATGCCCAGGAATTCCCGCTGGCCATCTCGGCGAGCATCGCGCTGGAGCAGTCCTACGGTTACGTGGACGGCGACAGTGCGTCCCTCGGCGAGGCGTGCACCTTGATTTCGGCCCTGTCGAAGACGCCGCTCAAGCAGTGCTTTGCCATCACCGGCTCGATCAACCAGTTCGGCGAAGTGCAGGCGGTGGGCGGGGTCAACGAGAAGATCGAAGGCTTCTTCCGCCTGTGCGAAGCGCGCGGCTTGACCGGCGAGCAGGGGGCGATCATTCCCCAGGCCAACGTGGCCACGTTGATGCTTGATGAGAAGGTGCTGCAGGCCGTACGTGCCGGGCAGTTCCATATCTATGCGGTGCGCCAGGCGGACGAGGCGTTGAGCCTGTTGGTGGGCGAGGATGCCGGTGAGCCGGATGCCGAGGGGCAATTCCCGGAGGGCACCGTCAATGCCCGCGTAGTCGAACGCTTGCGTGCGATTGCCGAGATGATCAGCGAGGAAGACCTGAAAGAGGCGGAAAAGGAGCTGGCGCAGCAAGCGCTGGCCGAAGCCAAGCCCACCTGACACACCTTTGTAGGAGCCGGCTTGCCGGCGATGGCGGCGTGTCAGTTAAAGCAATGTTGACTGACATATCGCGATCGCCGGCAAGCCGGCTCCTACGGGGTAAGGTGTCAGTAAATTGGCTGTTTTTGTGGGGCCAACGCCCGTTGGTCCCTACAACCTTGGTTTGTCGTGGTTTTCTTCTATTCTCTGCTCAAGGGATATCCACAGGAGTCGCTGGATAGAGACAGCCTCGCCGTGCGCTGAGGTTGAACACCGATCTACCGAGGGTCGCCGCCATGCCGCGCAACCTTTGCCTTACCCGTCAATGCCTGGGCCTGGTCACCCGTATCGAATGCTCCATTCGCCCGCTCGCCGGGGATAACGGGATGTGGACCTTGCTGTTTGCGGCCGGGATGACCGGCGAACAGCCGTCCACCATCAAGTCCCAAGGCCCGTTTCATGGGCCCTTCGTGGCAGAAACCATACTGGAATCGATTGTCGACAGCCTCACGCTGCACGGCTACGAGAAAGCGGGCGACCCGCAGATCTGGAGCCTGCACATGCAGGCCCACCTGCGACAGCTCAACGGCGGGCGCTCACAGACGGTCAGTGATACCCATCACTGACCGCTATTGTGCCTGCGGCTTGTCCAGCTTGACCTCGAAGCCGTATTGCACGGTGTTCAGGTCGGTGCGCTGGTAGCTTTCCAGCACGGTCGGCTGGCCGTAGAAATAATGCACGTCAAACATCGCCGTGCCGTATTCCTCGGCGCGGTGGCTGACGCCGAGGATTTCCTTGAGGTAGTTGCCGCTGGCGTCCTTGGCGTAGAAGCGCCAGCTGTCGGACGGGAATGCCTTCTGGTCGACGATCAGCGCGTTGTCCTTGAGCGTCAGGCCTTTGGGCAGCTTGGCGACGTCAATCGTGGCCTTTTCGATGTTGGCCAGGAACAGCGGGATCGAACCCACCACAAACGCCGGGTTTTCCGGAAACAGGTTGAGGTCGTAGGTCAGCGTGCCACGGGCTGCGTCCAGCTCAAACGCCTCGGCCGGCAGCTCGATGGGTTCGCCGCGCTCGCCCTTGTCGTCGGCCGTGAAGAAGGTGATGGGTTCTTCGCTGCTGTTGCGTTCGCTGCCGACCAGGTCGTCGTTGAAGGTGAACGGGTGGTCGAACACGATGTGCGCGGCGCTGGCGTCTTCGGTCGACTGGGTAATGGTGACGCTTTTTTTCAACTGGTCTTCGGTCAGCGTCGCGTCTTTGAGCCAGCTGGCGGCGCTGTCGTCATACACCGTGACGGGCATCGGCAGGGCTTGCACGGTTTTTTGCAGGCTGTTTTTGTCGAAGCGCATCACCGGCAGGTCGAGGTCCTTGTGCGTGACCGTCGCCTTGGAGAAGTCCAGCACGTTGACCTGCAGGCTATCGATCACGCCGTTGAAGTACACCTTGGCGTAGTGGCTGCTCTGTTTGTGCTCGAACGCCTTTTGTTCGTCGCTCAGTTGCTTTTCAAATGCGTCGGACCAGGCCTTCTGCTTTTGCATCTCGGCCAGTTGTTTCTCGTAGAACGCCACCTGGGCGCTGCTCTCGTTGATCGAGCCCGCGCGGGTGAGGAATTGCCCGGTGGTGTCGCGTGCCTGCACCAGCAACGGGTTAGGCGATTCGTCGCCCACTTCCGGGGCGAGGGGCGCGCTGGTGGTCAGTTCGATCTCGGCGTAGTTCTTTTCAAGCAGCAGCAGGTTGAGGGTGATATCGCCCTCGGTGCGCTTGCGGCCCACGTCTTTTTTCGACAGGTCGAAGGTCAGCACCTTGCCGGGGGCAACCACTTCCACCGCACCTTTGAGGCTGACCGGTTGCGGCTGGCTCTTGTTCTCAGTCTCTACGCCATCGATGAACGGGTAGGTCACCGTCAGGTCATCGGGGTTGGTCAGGTTGGAACTGCTGGGGCTCAGTTGGATGCCCGGGTCGGTTTCCGACCATTCAGGCTGGAAAGGAATGACCTTGTTGTTGCTCAAGGTCACCGACTGCCATTCCAGCCCGTGGGGGAAAGGGAACTGGTCGGGGCTGTTGAAGTTGAACGGGAAGACCGGCTGCAGGTCGGTCAGGTAGTCGGAGTGCGAGGTTTTACGCAGCACGAACAGGCCGTTGATGTAGGTGTCCACCAAGGCTTGGGGCGTGGGGTAGTGTTTGAGCAGGGCCAGGGTGTCTTCGCCATATTCGGCCTCGACGGGCTTTTCGGCGAGTTTGACGCGTGCCCGTTCCAGCAGGAGCAGCGAGCCGCCGAGGTCGGCGATGGCGTCGCGCAGCTTGGGATCCTGGATGCTGTCCAGGGACTGCTCGAACTTGGCGGTTCTCTCTTCGAGGGTGGCTTGCTTCTGCTCTTCTTTGGGGGAGCAGCCGCCGCTCATCAACAGCATCGCACCCAGGCCGATAGTGGCCAAATGGGATCGCACATCCATCATCTGAGTTTTTCCTGTTCGACGTCATCGAGCCGATTTGATGGGCTCGACACTAGCAGAAAAATTCTCTTACAGATGCCGCTCAGGTCAGTTTTCTCGCGGTGACAGGTGTCTTGTAGCGGCTGGTATACTCGCGGCCATTTTTAGCCAAGCTGTGTGAGATTCAATGGAACGCTTTATCGAAAATGCTATGTACGCCTCGCGCTGGCTGCTGGCGCCAATCTATTTCGGCTTGTCCCTGGGGTTGCTGGCGCTGGCGCTGAAATTCTTCCAGGAGGTGATTCACCTGCTGCCGAGCGTGTTCTCGATGGCCGAGTCAGAGCTGATCCTGGTGCTGCTGTCGTTGATCGACATGGCCCTGGTGGGTGGCTTGCTGGTGATGGTGATGATCTCCGGCTACGAGAACTTCGTCTCGCAGCTGGATATCGATGAGAGCAAGGAAAAGCTCAACTGGCTCGGCACCATGGACTCTTCGTCGCTGAAGATGAAGGTGGCGGCGTCCATCGTGGCGATTTCCTCCATCCACCTGTTGCGCATCTTCATGGACGCCAAGAACGTCGATCCGCAGCATCTGATGTGGTACGTCATCATCCACATGACCTTCGTGATCTCGGCGTTTGCCATGGGTTACCTGGACAAGGTCACCAAGCACTGATGCCTTGCGCCGGCCTTACTGCTCGACGAAGTAGTAAGGCTGGCGATTGATCGCCATCTCCTTGATGACCGTGACCTTCTCGGTCAGTTGTTCGGTACGGTCCATCAGCGCCACGTTGCCCGGCTTGGCCGTGAGGAACGTGCGCAACTGCGCTTCGGTCTGCAGGATCGGCAAGTAAGCCTGCAGATAGAACACGCTGGCCCCGGCAATCCGCTCGTTGGGCTGGAACAACACCACTTCCTTACCTTGCGCTTGCAGCGCCTGCACCTGGCTGATCACTGGGACGAACGACTGACGCACGTCCGCTTTGGGCGCAAACCAGAAGGCTGCAATCAGGTAGCAGGCGACCGCCAGGGTAAACACGCTGCCGATCACGGCCTTGTGGTGTATGTACAGCGATGGCTTGTGCTGCTTGGCCCATTCCAACAATACGCGCGCGTATTCGGCAGCCAGCACGGCGGCGGCTGGCGTCAGCGCCATGAGGTACACCGTGCGCTTGCTGGAAGCCAGGGTCAGCAGGGTGAATTGCGCCACCAGCCAGATGCTGAAAAACAGGTAGTAGCGGTTGCGCACCAGGCTTTTACGGAAATGCCACAGCCCCAGGTACACCAGGATGTTCCATGGCAGGAACGCCTCGGGCAGCTTGGCGATGTAGTAGTAGAAGGGTTCGTAATGCCCAGCCTCGACGAATGAACCGCTGAAGCGGCCGACGCTGTTGGTCCACAACACTTCGCCCACGGCCTGCATCCCGCCGCGCTGGAACAGGAAGCCCAGCCAGATCATCAATGGCACCAGCGCCAGCAAGGTGAACAGCCCCGGTTTGAGCCAGTCACCGATACGCAGGCGCTTGTCCATCACCGTGGTCGCGACCAGGTACACGAAGATCACAATGCCCGGCATCGCCAGGCCCAGTACGCCCTTGCTCAGGGTGGCGATGACCATCCCGGCAGTAAACAAAGCCCATGCCCAGGCAGTGGAGCCTTGGCGGTCGGGGCGTACCGCCTGATAGAACCCCAGCAATGCAGTGGTCACGCCCAGGCTGAGCAAGGAGTCTTCGCCAACACCCCGCACGTTGCCCCAGTAACTGGCCATGGTCGCGAGGATCAGGGCGGCGCAGAAGGCCAATGTTTTCGAGCGGCCAAAGGTGCGCAGCATTCCGTAGAACAGCATCACGCTGAACAATCCGGCAAACGCCGAGGCCAGGCGCACTGCGCCGGTGCTGGCGCCAAACAGGCGAATGGCGCCGGCGTCCAGCCACAGGCTCAGGGGCGGTTTTTCAAGGAAAGGTTCACGAAACAGCTGGGGCACCACCCAGTTGTTATCCAGGTGCATGGCCATGGCGATCCCGGCGACGCGGGCTTCGGTGGAGCCCTGCAGTTCATGGTTACCCAGGGCAAAGAAGAACAACAAACCAGCGAGCAGGAGCAGCAGAGGAGCAGGACGCGTCATAGTACTGGCAACCGAGGCAAGGGACCGTTCGGGGGGAACGGCCGTGGCAATCGGCTAGTATCTGTCAGCATTTCTGAATATTTCGTGAATGAGTGTCAGTTTTTTGTAAGGCGCCCTTGTGTGCCTGCTCTGGCAGTCAGGGGGTCTTCAAACTGGGCAGTGCGGCTTTGCCTTCTGCCGTCAGTACCGGCTCCAACTGCTCCCAGGTAAAACTCAATTCGTTGTCACAGCCATCGCCTTGGGCGGGTGTCGAAAGCTGTATCCCTTCGGTATTGAAGCTCAAGTCGAAGGTGGAGTAACTGGTCACCGCCGGGCAGCCTTCGTCAATGGTGGTCTGTTTGGCGAGCCATGCGCTGAAGGGCGCAGGCAACTTGATCTGGCCGGAGTAGGGGCTGTCCCATGTTTCACGGCCACCCAGCCAAGTCCATGGGTCGACGCTGTCGCCGGTTTGCAGGTTCCAGGTGTGCAGGCCCCAACTGATGCCGCCCCGACCGTAGCCGGCCGTCCATCGGTAGAACCGCACGGTGATCCAGTGCGAGGACCAATAGTGCGGCTCCACACTGATCTCGCTGGTCGACGTGCCGCCGCCCTGGTCCAGTGAATTGCGCCGCTCCCGATAGAAATCGGCCTGGCCGTCCGGGCTGATAGCCATGCGCGCCAGGTCCCGGTTGATTTTGTCGATGGCCGCGCCCTCACCTTCGAGTTTGAGGATGACCTGGCCGCCTTGGGTCTTCACCTGATAGGCGTGCTCATGAAAGGTATTTTTCTCCACCTTCACCGGCGGCGGCAGCGCTTCGATGGCGTTGTTGTAGGCGTCGCTGGCGCAGCTGTCGACGTCTATGCGTTTCAGTGACAACGCCAAGCCCTTGCCGCCTGGGGTTTTGCTCCAGGTGCCGGTCAGCGTATCGCCTTGGGGTTCGTCCAGTTGCCAGAAACCGCTGTTGCCTTCTTCGGCCCAGGGTTCACTCGCGTTGGCCTGGGTCAGCTGGATCGGCGTGAGGATACGTTGATAGTAGTAACTGCCGTTGGCGCCGTGCGCGCCGTTAAAGCACGCGGTGATGGCGGATTTGCCCAAGGTGCCTTGCCACACGCCGGCGAGGTCGGCAGCGGTAGCGATTAACGGGGTGCAGGCGAGTGCGAGGACGGCGAGGGGCTTGAACACGGGTATCGGACTTCCGATTGTCTGATAGAGGGGGTCAGGGTAATGGGAAGTGGGGGGGGATTCCAGAGGGGGTGGGCGGTGCTTTCCAAACCCCAGAAACAACAAAACCCGCACTTGACGGGTTTTGTCGATGCTTCGAAGTGGTGGGGCCGGGGTAATTTGAATTCGCTTAGTAACAAATTGATTAATTGAGGTAATTCCTGATTTTATTTTAAGCTGGAATACCGATTGGAATACTTCAGATGGCAATGCCATGACCCGCCGCTCGTAATCGAATTGACAATCTTGCTCGGCTGCCATGGTTTACGATTATTATTTGTTAACTGCCTACCCGTTGATAGAGGTCCACAGATTTCTATCGAGGACGAAATAAATTTGTAGGTGGCGACCGTTATCCCGGAAGCGCAATTTCAAGTTTCGGTCTTTCCGCATCTTGTGCTTTTGCCTTGGCCGCTAAGATACGGTCTTTCATTATTCGCGCGACCGCTTCGAAAACAGGCACTGCTACGGAGTTGCCGAATTGACGGTAAGCTTGGGTGTCAGAGACAGGAATCACGAAGCTGCTCTCGCCCGGTTTGTCAAACCCCATCAAGCGGGCACATTCATGAGGAGTAAGGCGGCGCGGCCTATTCATATGATTAAGTTCGCCATGAAATTCAAGTTTTTCCGAGAATCCGCGATCAACAAGAATTTCTGAGCCATCCTTGTGGTAGCGGGCGGACAGCGTACGCGCCACACTGTTGGGGCCAGTCAGGCCGAACCCGAAGCCGTTACCCTTCTCCTTGTGTTTCTGAGCGTACTTATAGAGATACTCCCACAGCTTGGGCGTGAGGATGTACTTGCTGTCGACGTCCTCGTCTAGAAGATCGCCGAACGAAGGCCGTTGTGCTGGCTGGTGCTTGACTATGTCTTTGAGAGTGAAGCCCTCATGGACATTTAAATCGCGTCTGAAGCCTACCAGTACGATCCGCTCGCGGTGCTGAGGCAGAAATTTCATGGCATCAATCACCTTCGGATCGGCACCCTTAGGTGCGTTTACATCAGCCACTTCGTAGCCGAGCTCGTCCAGCGTCTCGCAGATGATCCGGAATGTGTTGCCCTTGTCGTGACTCTTAAGATTTTTTACGTTTTCGAGCAAAAACGCTGCTGGCCGCTTGGCCGCTATGATTCTGGCAACATCGAAGAAGAGCGTGCCTTGAGTTTCGCATTCGAACCCATGCTTGCGACCTAACGAATTCTTTTTCGAAACGCCTGCCAAGGAGAAAGGCTGGCAAGGAAAACCTGCCAGCAACACATCATGATCTGGTATTTCAATATCAATATTGCGATATGCCTCGTCCTCGCTGACGTCAGGCCGATCGGATAGTGTCACGGACCTGATATCCAAGTTGAAGCGATGGCGAGCTGGGTCGCAATAATGGTTGGCTTTGTAGGTCCGAACTGCGTACTTGTTCCATTCGGAGGTGAACAGGCACTCGCCGCCGATCGCCTCGAAGCCCTTTCGAATACCGCCGATCCCGGCAAACAAATCGATGAAAGTGAATGTGCGCTTGCCTTCGACCTTTCGAGGTAGCAGCTCACTGAGGCGCGCGTGCTCGACGTAGGAGAGTTTCGGAGATGCCTTACCCTTGTGCCAGCGGTTGATCGTCTCGCGACACCAGTGCCCAGGACTGGCTTCGTTGAGGGTCTCAGCCAAAAAGCCTTGGTCGTAGATGTCGAGCAGCTTCTTTAACAACGCTAGGTCGTTGTCGGCATGATTAGCGGGACGATTCGCCAATAAGCTCGGTGCATCTCCATAAGCGTTTTGTTCATTGTCAACGAAATTCATATGAGCTCTTCTGGGTCAAATCTGTGACGAAATATCACTATAATATCCCTATGGCAGCTAATGTGAAGCGTTTTCTAAATTAGCTTGCAGGAGCAAAAAACGACTTGAAATTATCGTTTGGCTGTGTGCATGTACAGTGCTTTGCGGTGGCAGATTTTGTTTGCCGTTCTGGTACATGATCCAAGCTATTACCGAATCCAGCTCAACTGCTAGCTTGTCGGCATGTTTCTTGAACCTCGCAAAGCGAGAGTTACCGAACAGAGATCTTTCATGGTTACGGTTCAGATATGGACACTGTAGACACTGCAACTCGTTCTAGGATGATGTCCGCCATTCGCGGCAAGGACACTGTGCCAGAAATGGTAGTCAGGCGCTTTTTGCACGGTCGAGGTTACCGTTATCGCATCCATCGTAAGGACCTAGCCGGCAAGCCAGACATCGTGATCCCACGTCTGAAGGTCTGCATCTTTGTCCATGGCTGCTTCTGGCACCGTCACCCGGGCTGCCCTTACTCAACGGTCCCGAAGACGAGGCCAGAGTTTTGGGAGGAAAAATTCCAGAAAAATGTCGCAAGGGACCTCGCCAACATCAATAGCCTCGAGGCTGCCGGCTGGAATGTTCTGATTATCTGGGAGTGTCAATTGAAGAAGGAACCGGACACATTGGACCGGCTGGAGCGGAAACTTAGCCTGCTATCGTCCGATCAGGCACCCTCCTAAAAAAATGGTTGCGACATCGGACTAGGCTTGCTGGAACGGATGTTCATTAAAAGCCGATTGAGCGAGTTGTCCTGCAGCGTCAGAGTACAATTATACTGGCCCGAATTTTCGCTTGGTGCAGAAACTCGCCGGACTAGACGGTAGAAGCCCATGATAAAAGGATTTCGATGTGAACGATTTGATCAACGAGCCCGATGCTCCACGTTTGATTTTTGGTCTTAGGGATACTGGCTACAACGTTAGGACTGCGGCTGCGGACATCATCGACAATTCGATTGCCGCGAAGGCGGGGCAGATCAGTGTCGAGATCACTCTCCGTGAAGACGGCCGAAAGTTTGTCTATTTCGGCGACAACGGCGAAGGTATGGATGCGCAGGGCATCCATCGGGCCATGCGCTACGGGGCTCCCGAACGCGAGAATCCTGAGAGCCTCGGCAAGTTCGGGCTTGGTCTGAAGACGGCGTCAAGCTCCGTATGTCTCAAATACACTCTGATTTCCCGCAAGAGTCCGGACCAGGAACTCGCAAAGCTTGCTTGGGATCTCGAGTATGTTGCCAAGCAGAAAAAGTGGGAAATGCTCAAGGAGCCAGTTACCTCAGACGAACAGGAGATGTTTGAAGAACTCTGCGGTGACAAGGGAACGCTCTTGATCTGGGAGAACTGTGACAGGATCCTGACGAAGGATTATGAGCCTGGCTCGGCTAAGGAACAGGCTGCGATCAAGCGGCTGGCAGAAAGCCTTGTCAAACATCTTTCGCTCGTTTACCACCGGTTCGTCGACTCGGCTGACGATAGGGAGCGCAACGTATCCATTTTCGTTAATCAAATCCCTGTCGATCCTTGGAATCCCTTCTATCCCTCCCGCTCAGAACAGGTCCTTGCCGAGACAAAGCAGAAGCTCCTAGTGGAAATGCCCGACGGCTCGGAAGAGATCGCGAATATTCGGGCGTGGATCCTGCCCCATCGCAGCGACATGACCAAAGATGAGGAAAAAGCCCATGCGCGGATCTCCAACCGCGCTCAGGGTTTCTACGTCTATCGAGAGGGGCGCTTGATTCAAGATGGCAGCTGGATGGACGTCTTCGGAGCTCCTGAACCGCATACTTCGCTGCTGCGGATCGAGTTCGACTTCGGCCACGAGCTTGATGATGCGTTCCGGATCGACGTAAAGAAATCCCGGATTCTTTTCCACCCCGACCTAGAGGATGGTCTGCGTGATCTACTGCAGCCAATCTACCGGGAAGCTGGGAAGCGTGCTCGAAGGCAAACTCGTGAGCAGACAAATGTTCGTCAGATCGACCACACCAGTGCGAACAAGAACATTGCGGATACAGGCAGTGCCAGTAAGGCTCAGGTGACATCCGTCGATCCTGCTGCCCAGTCGGCAGTCATCTCCAATAACATGGGTTCGAAGATCAAGCTCAAGCTTACTGTCCAAAGCAATGTGAGCGCGGACACGGTATATGTCGATGCGGTCGAAGACATCAATACTGGTGAGCTATGGCAGCCTGCCCTGCGTAGCGCAGGCGATAGCGGCCACATGCCGGCGGTACTGCTGAACAAACATCATGATTTCTACCAGAAGATATATAAGCGTGCCGCTGCCAACGGTTACGCGGTAGAGGGTATGGACCTACTTCTATGGGCATTTGCCGCAGCAGAGCAAAACAATACGAACGAAGAGCTGGAACCGATCTTCGAGGACATCCGTAGCGAGATATCGAACAACCTGCGCAAGCTCCTACGCAATGTTCCTGATCCTGACCCTGCTGACTTGATGATTGAGGATGAAGACGCAGAATGATCGTAGGGAAGAAGGATCTGATTTTAAAGGAGCTAGAAGAGGGAACCGGGGCTGCGATCGCTGCCGCAGTCGACGTCAGCGGACTGCGATCGGGCCTGCGTATATGGTTCGGCGATCTTGACCAGAAGCACGGACCGGTTGCCGAGCTTAAGCCTTACGGCTTGAAAGGGCACAGCGTCGGTCTGTCGTTTGGTAGCTTCTCAGGAGAGATAATCGGACAAATCCGAAGGGCAGCTTCGGAGGATGTGCAGTTGGCGCGTGCTCTTGTCGCCTCGATCCGGTCAGATATTGCGGTGGAAATCGCTGGCCAAAACCTCGCCGACTGGGCTGTTACGTCTGGCTCTTTCCGGATGACTGCACTAATCCGGAATCAGGACCATCCACACGATGACGTTGCGATCATCGCCATCTGTCGCGACGTGATAGTACCGATGATGGCCGCAATGGCCGAGCTCATCGGATATGACGTTATTGAGGAGGAGGTCAATGATGAAATTCCCGCATTTGAAGGCGCTATTCTTCAGTCAGTCGTGAAGCGAAGGGAGCGAAACCCGCGCAACAGGCTCTTGTGTATCCGCATTCACGGAGAACGTTGTATCGTTTGCGGACTCGAGCCCCGACGGGTCTACGGGGAGGCGGGGGCGATAATTGAAGTACACCATCTTGAGCCGCTTGCATCGCTTATCGAACCTCGCCCTTATGATCCACGTACCGATCTAGTTCCACTTTGTCCATCCTGTCATCGAGCGCTTCATACGAAGCGCCCAATTCCTTGGGATATTGAGGATTTAAAGCGGTTGAGGAGTGGCTGCAATGACTGAGCCTGCCGAGTTCCCAGAGAGTTATGAGTCGCTGCGACAGAACATACCCGAAGGCTTGATGCTTTCGGAGCGATTGATCGACCCAGTAATGATCATCGGCCGGGCTGGGGACTGGATTGTTGCGCAACTTGGTGGGGTCCGCTTGCTGAGAGGAAATCGCTATGTGCATCTCGCGCCCAGCAATCGCCATGCATGGGTCATAGACGGTACGACGATTCGGCCTCTGCCGCGAGATGCAGTCATCCTTTTCGAAAAAATGCTGAATGGCTGTTCTCCCGATAGGCTTACCTATAGCCAAGCAATCAGCCTTATCCGCGGCGTGGATGCAAGTATGCAGGTCGAGGTCGAAGAGGGGGTTCTTCAGGCTGGTAGAGTCGCTGCTGAGGACCTAGATGACGAAATGACTATTCAGGGGCTGACAGCTACCCTTTTTCCGTACCAATCGCGCGGCGTCAGTTGGATGTGGAACACCATTAGACATACCGGCGGATTGATCCTGGCCGACGAAATGGGGCTAGGGAAAACACTACAGATCATTGCGTTGTTGCTGATGGAACCGCCGAAAACCGATGCTCCTGCCTTGATAGTTTGCCCGACCAGCTTGATTGCCAACTGGGTGCGTGAATTTGAGCGCTTCGCGGCCGGGATGACAGTGATGGTTCATCGGGGTGCCAATAGAGCTGGAATTTACCGAGAGCTCCAACGGACAAGTGTGGTCATTACGACCTACGACACGATGGTTAATGACATTTCAATCTTTTCATCGTTTGAATGGTCATGGGTAATCTGCGATGAGGCACAAGCCATCAAGAACCCGGACTCGAATCGTAGAAGTGCAGTCGTATCGATCCCGCGCCGGCGAACCATTCCTATGACTGGCACTCCGGTTGAAAACAGTCTATTGGATCTGTGGTCACTCGCAGATTTTGCGATACCAGGTTTGTTGGGGTCGAGACGGGAATTTGAAGCAGCCTACTCGGACAGCCTCGAATCGGCACAAGCGATTGGGCACTTTACGGATCCGATCATTCTCAAACGCAGAGTGGTTGACGTGGCAGGTGACCTTCCCGCGCGAATTAATATCGATATTCCGTTAGAGCTGGATGATTTGCTCGCCGACCATTATTCCATGGTACGTGCGGCTACCTTGGCTAAGTACCCTGTGGCGGGAGCTTTGGTTGCAACGCTCCAACTGCAATTAGTTTGTGCGCATCCTTGGCTGCGGAAAGATGAAGAAGGTGACGACGAGGGCGAAGAGGCGAGCGTGCTCCGCTCAACTGGGTGTCCTCTCATGACTCCCAAAATGGAGCGTGTTGTGAGCCTGCTTCGTGAGGCATTCTGTAATGGACGAAAGGTCATTGTGTTTGCGCTCTTCAATCGGGTCGGGGGACTCTTGATGGAGGCGGTCCAGAGCCTCCCCAACACATATTGGGGAGCGATTAATGGTTCGACTCCTCAGCAAGACCGTCAGGCGATAATTGACGATTTTTCAAATCATGACGGGCCGGGATGTTTGGTATTGAACCCTAAAGCCGCAGGTGCCGGGTTGAATATCACCGCAGCCACAGTTGTAATCCACTTCACTCCAGTGTGGAACCCTGCATTGGAGGCCCAGGCAAGTGCGAGGGCCCACCGTCGTGGTCAGACACACCCAGTAACCATCTATCGTCTTTTCTACAAGGGTACAGTAGAGGAAGTGATGATTGACAGATCACTTTGGAAAAGTGAATTGGCAAATGAAAGTGTCCCTGTTTCGTCCAGAGATGCGGCCGACTTGAAGCGAGCCCTAGAAATAACTCCAGGAAGAATATGACTCATAGAACCTTTAGCAAGACACTTAGCGCAAATGACGTTGGCTCGACCGGAGGGCATCAGGGTGGCATTCTCATTCCGAAATCGGAAGGAGAGCTGCTAACTTTTCTGCCTCCGTTGGATGCGACTGTCAAGAATCCCGATGCATGGATCGATTGTGAAGACGAAATGGGGACTCTGCGAAAGTTTCGATTCGTTTACTACAATAATAAGTTACATGATGTCGGCGGAACCCGGAATGAGTATCGCATTACCTACATGACTAAATACTTTCGTGAAATTGGGGCTAAAGAAGGCGAGGAGCTGGAAATATCCAAGGGTGTGGCTTCGAGCACTTACAAAATTCGTGTGGTGCGTACAAATGTCCCCCAACAAGACGAACAAGAAGCTGACGTCGTTAGAATAAAAATCAAATCAGGCTGGAGGCGAGTCCATTAATGAAATAGCTATTTTATTTAAGAGGCAGTAAAAGCGTATGTCAACTGAGTGGTCGAAGAATGGAGGTTGACGCTGACGATATTGGGCGAGGTGATTGTGCCTATCGTTTTGTATCAGTGATCTTCTGGCAAGGTTGCATATTTCTATCAAGCTATCATTGATGGCCTTCACTTTTCGAAAAAACGTATTTGGGGTGGGCGCTTTCCCTCTCCCCGCGTTCGTCTTGAGTTAGGGCTAACTCGTAGGTCTCAAATGGGTAGGTCTCGGTTTTCCCGAGCCGATCTCGAAAGGCCCGGCAGAAACTACGTCGAGTACATGACCTTGATTGCCCTAATTTGCGCCACTTATCTGGCCAACTCAAGCTGTGAGCATCGCTACGCGCATTGGCGAGCATTTTGAATAGTGATCTATTCCGCGCTCGCGGAGTATTTTTGTTCTATCTATATGAAAAATATAAGATTTTAATTGAATGCTATACCAAGTTTAATCCTTCGAATTGTGTTTTTATACTGCGGTCTCCGGCTTCATTGCGATCCAATTGTCGGCCTGTCGTAGGCATGAAAAATTTTTTGTTACGCATCCGCAGTCAGTCGGCAGCGATTTTCCAGCACTCGCTCTTGAAATGCTGTCGATTTGGCATCATATGGTAGGGGCAGAGTCTCTAGGCGGTTGCTATGGTGAGCCTCGATGATTACCCCCCCAATATTTGAATTTCAGAAGGATTGGAATGCGATGTCGAATCGACCTATTGTGCTGAACCCCGCTTGTATCAAGACCCTTTCTGCGGTGGAGGCCCGCCCAGAGCGTTCAAACCAGCATGAGTTTAATGGCGTGGCTGCGCTCAAGGACGTGCTAGGAACCAATCGGTCAGAGTTGAATGTCCACTTCTCTGTGAGGGGGGAAAACATCGGCGCTCAAGCTAATGTTACCTGGTACGATGCTCGTGAGGACCACCCTACTCGCTCCGAGCATCGTCTCTACTTCCAAAAAAATGAAGTAATGGATCAAGCGCAAGAAGGTGACAACGTCATCATCGGCTACGATGGGCAGCGCACTCTTCACTGTATTCTCATTCGCACTGGCAGTAGCGAGCACCGTCCTGGGATCGGCCAGTGGGAAACATATTAAGAGTGAGTTTATGGCTGTGAGGGAGGGGTAGTAACGCACATGCTTGTGTCGAGTATTTGCATCCGAGCAGCCTCGGCTTCAGATTAAGTGCCGCACTGGAGGATCTGCTTGGCGGCTCCTCCAAGGCTCAAATATGATTAGCACTTCGCTCCTTGGCTGCATGTGCTGCCAGTTGCTCAAGTGCATACTGGACTGCATACGGAGCTGGTCGATAGGTAGCTGACTCTTGATCGCTCAAGTAGTAACGCATAACTCGATCAGTGATACCTAGTGCGGTCGCTGCTGCTTCTTGGGTGACGCGCGCGATCTCCAGAAGTTCACGTAGATAGACTGGTGAAGGATTGTGTAAGGAAGCGTCCGGTCTTTGAGGGTGCTTATCTTCATTTCGGTATTCGGGATGCACGCTAAGGCTCCTCAATAAGGTATTCCTCTTTATCAGTAGGTTTCAGCGAGCTTTACTTCTGTTCTCCTCAATGGCTGCTGCGTTCTAGGTAGTTGCAAAGTAATACTCGTCATCCGCGTGCGGATCGAACTCAGGTCGAGCGATGCGACCTTGATCCAATAAGTATTGGATTATGTCGCGCACTTCCAGCCAGCCATCGGATTCGATGATATTAAGATCTTCTATGGCTTTGCTAATTTCTCTCCAACCAGTATTTTTTGGCTTGATGACGGTCAGTAATGTATTCAGAACCAGTTGCTGGCGCTCGTCTTGATTCATTTCAGTCAAGGGTTCCACCTCGTCGGTTGATTTCATTACGCTCGCACTTGCATCGACGCGGTAGTCACGAATGAATTCGTAAGCCTCTTCGCGGCTCATATCACCCTTGATAATCTCCACGCGATCACGCATCGGCTTGTCGTAGTGAACAACAGTCACATCATATTTGCCGCCGCCGACTTGGACAGAAATATTCACCCCCGTACGTTCACGAGCCTCTAAGACGATGTTCTGTTCTACTCGCATTTGAACTTCGGCATCAGTAACGACATCCCACTCTGGCCGTTCAAAAATGTCTGGGTACACACGATGTTTGGTCGTGAAGTAGCGCTTGGACATCTCGATGCAATTTTCACGATTGCAATTTGGCGTTTTAATCACATAGAGGAACGGTGTTTCCAGGTTCTTTTCGCGCCAGTTGTTGCATTTACGGAAGCTGGAAAACTTGACTGTTTGAAATAGCTCTCCGTTATAGAAAATCTCGAAATCCAGAAGTGTTGCAGCAGGCTTGACTGTTTTTTTGACGCTCATATCGTCCTGCTCCGTCGTTGTGTGTACCACTGCGTTACCTTAATTTCATTTTAGGAACAATGTTCCTGATTGGCAAGGGTGTGCCTGCGTGGCATTCCGATATGTAAGAGCGTCGTCCCGCTCAATGCGTTAATCAACAGGTCGTCGGGTACTATCCTGTCGCCTGCGTTGAGGGCTGTCCTATGATCTAAAACCCCACGGGGCTCTGCGGAGTCTCAGGCTCCCCGAATAGTGCCCAACGCATTTCTTTTTCCGTCGCCTCTTCAGCAAAATCATTTTTTCGAAAGCATGTCATGTATGTCGTTTCCCGATCCTGTCAGGGTGATGGGGTTTAGGAGAAGACGCTGCATTCTATCGGGCCCGCAAAAGCCGCTAGATAACGACAACCGCTAGTTTTGCCGGACGCTTTCATCTGAATGCTGCACTTATTGACACTCATGCTTGTGTTGTCGTGGCTTCACATTTACGCTTTGCTCCGTCGCGGTCAATCCCGCGACCGGGTGTCGCAACCTGAATCGAAACCAAGGCGCGGTATGTGCCATATCGCACAGTCAGCACTTCAAGTGCTAGCTGCTGCTTTTCTATGGCGCACCGTGCAGGGCAGGCTTCGGCCTGGCCGGGTTCCTTGGTTTCCGGTTTGCGACCCCTGTACGGTGTGCCACCCATTCGTGTCGCAACGATGGATGGCATTCCTTAATCAAACCAAGGAGATAAGGAAAATGGCATGTCCCCCTTTTAAGCTCGTGCGCCACCCCCGCCTAAATGGTTCAGGCAGCAAACTATCTCGGAGGATTCCGTGATGTTTGATCTTTCGTTTCTCATCGGACTCCCCAAACCCAACAGCATCGATACTTCAGTGCTTACCCCTGAAGATGCTGCGATTAAACTGCGGCAGGCTGCCACTCTCCGGCTTAACGGAGCCCAGAGTATTCTGCTTCATTTTCCGCAAGACGTTGAGCTGGCAGTAGAGCTGTTGGATGACGCGGCGGTGTTGTACGACAGGGCGTTCCGGAATCTGACTGGCATCCCAGCTCAAAGCGTCCATCAACAGATCCATGAATATGTCTCTGTCCCGTCAGTTGAAGGGGCTCCCGCGATCCAAACTCCGTGGGGCGATGAGTTCGCTCCGGTAATCAAGGAGGGCGTTCGTTGCGCAGAGACTTGGCTTGAGGGCTCATCATTACCGTTATGGTGGGCGCTGTCTCAGAACCGAAAGCGTCATCGTCCAGGTGATCCACAAGAGGCATTTGAAGCAGGTTTTTTGCTGCGGTTGCAGCAGACGCTGATCATGCGACGTGAGACCGTCACTTCCCAATCAACCCGTTTCGATGCCTGAGTTTGTAATTGACGTTTGAGATTTTCTTTTCCCGCCAAACCCTCCGATCAAGCGATCTTTGATCGCGCCGATCGGAGGGTTCACTCGCTTTTTCTCGAAGCCGCCGCGTTCCACCCTCCATGCTCAAATTTAATTCACACCACGCCTACTATCACCATCAGTATTTCCCCCCCGATTTCCATCGAGCGCAACGTTATTCAGTGTGTGTCCGAATCTTTTCGTTGGGCATGGATGTACGTGTGGCGACAGCGGCGACAGCGGCGACAACCCACGTATAATGTGGTCTGGGGCATTGCGACAGAAGTGGCGACAGTCGCCACTTTCTCAGCGCATTGGCTGTGACGCTTGACCACCTTTTCGAGTGGGTATAAAAATTGGTGCACGGATCGCTGTCGTTGACAGCACCTGCCCAGGTAGCCAGAACCTTTAAGGCTACGCCCCTCGCGTGGTGGTTCTCCAAAAGTGCGATTAGCATCCGGCGGCTCGCACGGTCACTCCCCAAGAGTGATGGATGCCTACTCCACTTATCTGTCCACTGCGACAGACGATGGACCTTCCTCGCTGCACTGCAGCAACCTCATCTCTCGGCACACTTCGCTGCGCCAGATCGCGCCCGTCTCTTTCTCCTGGAAAGAGACGGGCGCTCGTACCACTGCTGCAAGCCACGTCACAAAAGGCATTGCCGCATCTCTCCTCGTGACAATCGGCCTGACAAATCCGATTCGTCGCAATCCGCAACGACACAGGCGCCGGTGCCGCAGCCTATGGAAAGACTGCACCTGACTGACAGTCAGGCATGCCCCAGGTGTCGATGTTGTTGCCTTCTCCCGCTCAGGATCTCCAGGTGCCGAACTCGTCAGCCGGCACAGCCTCCACCCGCCCGCATCTTCGAATGCGTCTAAGGAGGTCAGATTCATGGGTCATGCCCTTGCTCCCGGTCGTAAGGAGCCGTTCGTTCCACGTCAGTGAATACCTCACAGGCCGCAGGGGCCTTGATCCCTGATAACACTCAACAGCCGTGGCGGGACTACGTGAGGACAGCCAGCAATGAACGAGGAGAGGGCCCATGCAACAGTTAGATCCGAAGCTTGAACTACCACGACCACCTCGACCGCTGATTGAGTCGAATCCCGTAGCCCAGCCTTATCCGGTGCAGGCACTGGGTGGGATTCTTGGGCCTGCGGTGGAACGCATGGCCGAGGTCATCGGCGTGCCCCAAGCACTGGCCGCGCAATCGGTGTTGGCTGCCTCGGCGCTGGCTACCCAAGGTCATGCGGGCTTACAGCTCGACGGGAGAAATTATCCCCTGTCGCTGTACCTGATCACGGTGGCAGCGTCGGGGGATCGTAAAACGGCGGCAGACCGATGTGCATTGCTGCCGGCACGGCAATGGGAGCGTGAGCAGTGGCAGCGTTACCGCGAACAGCTTGCACGGCACCGTGCCGCACAGCGGCAGGCGCAGCGTATCAATCCTGCCGATCCTGAGTCTGCGAACGGGGCGCCGCTCGAAGCGGAGCCCTCAGCCCCTAGGCTGATCACCACGGACCCAACTATCGAGGCCCTGATCAAGGGGCTCTGTCATGACCTGCCCAGCATGGGGCTGTTCTGTGATGAGGGCGGACAGTTTCTCGGCAGCAGCACCATGAGCCGGGATAACCGTTTGAAAGCGGTCACGACCTTGTCGTCACTTTGGGATGGCAGTCCGATAGATCGCGCGCGTTCCATGGTTGGTGAAAGCCTACGAGCCTATGACCGGCGTTTGAGCCTGCATCTGATGCTTCAGCCGTATTTAGCCATGCAGTTACTCAGTGATCCGTTGCTGCAGGGGCAGGGCATTCTCGGTCGCTGTCTGATGACCTGGCCCTCCAGCCTGGCAGGACAACGCAGCTACCAGGCTGTCGACTTGTCGAAAGACGGCGACTTGAAGCGCTATCACCACCGCATCTCGGCGCTGTTTCATCAGCCCTGGTCACTTACATCTGACGGTGCTCTGCAGCTATCACCGCTGACCCTCAGTCCGTTGGCTCGCCGTCGGTGGATAGATCTGCATGATGCCATCGAAGCCCAGTTGGGTGAGTTTGGCGAGCTGGCCTGCGTGCGGCCTAGCGGATCGAAGGCCGCCGATAACCTGCTGCGTGTCGCCGGCATTCTGGCAGTGGTGGAGGAGAGCAGCGTCGTGGAGGTCGACCATATCCAACGGGCCTCCGCTTTAGTCGGCTACTACCTCAACGAGATCCAGCGCCTGACAGAGCAGGAGCCAGTGTGTCGAGTAAAAGAGGAGGCAGACCGGCTGCTGCGATGGCTACAGGTCAAAGATTGGAAGCGTTTCAGTATTCGTGAATTGAATCGCAACGGTCCCCGCTTTGCCCGCAAGAGCAGTCGTCATGCCGCCAAGCTACTGGTCGAGTTGATTGATCATCAGTGGTTGATCACTGATGGCCACACCTTCGAGGTGCGCCATGTTTAATCTTGATGAAGCGCTGCGCAACCATCTGGCTCAGCGTCAAAAGGAGCCCAAAGCGCGATTTGTCGCCGCTACTGTCGCCACTTTGTCGCCACGCTCAAAACCAAACAGGACAAGGGTTGTCGCCGCTGTCGCCGGTGTCGCCACTACCCACAAAACTATTGCCTCGACGACAGCCATCATCCAATGGTTGGAAGAGCAGGGCGCGCAACTCTACGTCGCCAACAACACGCTTTGTTTCCGTCCAACTGATTGGGCCCAGTTCGCTATGGTGAGTGCACACTGGCAAGCCCTTCTACATGAGCTTGCTGCAGTCGATCAGGAACAGAAAAATGGCTCGCGTCGGTAAGCGAGCGGGGCGAAATTTCGGCTTCGGTCGCCAGCTCAGCTATGCCGGACCGCAAGCCTTGAAAGATCTGTTTGGCGACGGCCATTTTGCTACCGTCAAAGCCCATAGCGATCGGTGGCAGGCCTTCGTGAATTGGTGTCGATCCGAGGAAGGGCCGAGGCTCAATGACGCGCGTCAGATCGACCGCGAGATCCTCATGCGGTACGCCGCCTATATGAGGCAGCAGGTTGACCAGGGCAACGTCGGCATCGCCACCGCGCAGAACCGACTGTCAAGCGTGAACCGAACGATGGCTGCGCTGCGCGGTGATCAGTACGTCAAAATCCCCAGTCCGAGCAAGGCGCTGGGTATGCAGCGCTCAAACGTGCGCGGGGAGGCACCGCAAGGCCAAGATCGTGCTCAGATCGAGTTGATCGCACGCGCACTGTCAGAGCGAGGTCAGCAACGAGTGACCGCAATTGTGCATCTGGCTCGAGAGACTGGTATGCGCCTGCGTGAAGCGATCCTGGCTGACCTGCCCCGACTGCAACGTGAGGCCGGGCAACTGGGCAAGATCAACATCCAAGACGGCACCAAAGGTGGTCGGTCAGGCGCGTCAGCACCGCGCTGGATCGCGGTCACTGATCAAATCCGTGGCGTCTTGGATAGGGCCTGGGAGGCTTCACCCAGCGGCAGTCGGAACCTGTTGGCTCCCAACGAGAGCTACAAAGAGTTTATGCAATCAGTTGTGCGACCGGCACGGGACCTCCTGCATGAACATGGATTGAAAGGCTTTCATGAGCTGCGGGCGGCTTACGCCTGTGAGCGCTATGAGCAACTAATCGGCTTTCCTGCACCCGTTAATGGTGGTCGTGTTCGTCAAGAGGATCGAGCACTCGATCAGCGAGCCCGTAAGCAGATCAGCCACGAGTTGGGACATAACCGCATCGATGTGGTGAGTGCCTACATCGGAGGCCGGCGATGACGGCCGAGTTCGACATAGCGTTGTTCCTGCGCCCCGTGCTCAAAGGTGCACATGCCACGCAGCAGCGGCACATCAGGCAAGCAGAAAGGATGCACGAGGTGATTCGTGAACGCTGGGGTTGCGCGACTCCCTGGTTCTGGAGAGAGAAGCACGTGAGATGGTTTCTGGAGCACTATTTGCGATGCTCAGCTCCAGCTACCATCTATTACTACGAGTTAACAGCAGGGTTGATCCGCCGTAGAAAGGCAAAAACCGTGGTTGCCTAATAGACCTTTAAGCGTGAGCCCCTGAGTAAGGGAATGCAGAGCCTTCCCATACTCAGGGGCTTGGCTGAAAAAGCGCAGGCATACCAGAGATTTGGCAACTGTCGTCACTCCTTTCACCCTACGACACGACACGACACGAATCGTAGCCGGTGCCGCGTACCTTTTGGATGTTCAGCGAATCGGTACGACGTTGCGATCTCTGGTTTGATTGATAGCCGATGCCGACAGGCTGCCGGTGGCCGCGTTCTGGATATGTTCACTCCACCAAGCCATCATCGGACGCCGGCGTTCGATGTAGTCAGTCCTGTTGTAGGCGCTACGAACTTCGTCCTTGTCGACATGCGCCAGCGCGACCTCGATCAGTTCCGGATCCCAGCCATGCTCATTCAGGATGGTACTCGCCATCGAGCGCAAGCCGTGGCTGACTAGACGGTCCTGAAAGCCCATGCGCTTCAACGCCATGTTGGCGGTCTGGCTATTGGCATGGGTGCGAGGGTTTCTATCTGAGGGGAACACGTACTCTCTGTTACCACTGAGTTGCTTGAGCGTTTCCAGTAACGAAAGTGCCTGATCGGTGAGGGGGATTGTGTGCGGGCGCCGCTTTTTCATGCGCTCTGGCGGAATGGTCCAAATGCGCTTGTCGAAGTCGATATCTGCCCATCGTGTGGTGGCTGCTTCGGCGGGGCGAGTCATCGTGTGCAACTGCCATTCGATCAGGCAGCGGGTCGTGCGCTTGATGCTGGCATTCGCGATTTCCATCATCAGCTCGGGAAGCTCCTCAGGTGGCAGCGCAGCCATGTTCTCTTTCTTCGGTTTCTTGAACACCGCCCGAATTCCATTGAGGGGGTTCGCAAATATCAGCCCGGAGTTGACCCCGTAGGTCATGATCTCGTTGAGTCGTTGGCTCAATCGTTTCACGGTTTCGAGGCTCCCTTTGGCCTCGATTGGGCGAAGGATCTTGATAACCGTCGGAGCAGTGATTTGAGAGAGCGGCGTTGTTTTCATGCTTGGGAACACATGGAGCGTCAGCGATCTCCAAATGTCTTCGGCGTAGGCTTTGGTTACGGAGTCTTTCTTCAGCTCGAACCAGGCGGTGGCCACCTTCTCGAACGTGTGTTCAGTCTCAGCAAGTCTGGCTTGCCTTACCTCATCACGCTGGGTTTTGGGATCAATGCCCAAAGCGAGCAGCTCACGCGCCTCTGCTGCTTTCTTCCGGGCGTTGGCCAGCGAGAGGTCGGGGTATGGACCGAGCGCCATATTAAGACGGGCTCTGGTCAACGGCTCGCGGTAATTGAAATTCCATATCATCGAGCCGCTGGCGCGTACTCGAAGCTGCAGGCCGTCGCCGTCGCTGAGGACGAAGTCTTTACCAGTTGCCTTGACTGCCTTGAGCTGGCGATCGGAGAGGCGGGTTGCGTTAGTAGGCATGGGGGCTACCTCCAGCACAGTTTTGGTATCCTGAAAATAGCATTTGGTAACTCGGGATACCACCTGGGATACCAAAGCGCATGGAACTCAGAAACCCTCCAAAGCCGCCAAAAGAGCTGAAACTCTCGTATTTACTGGGTTTCAGGCACAAAAAAAGACGTCCGTGGACGTCTTTAGTTGATCAAATGGTGGAGCCGGGGGGATTTGAACCCCCGTCCGCCAGTACTCCGCTGTCGGTACTACATGCGTAGCCGTTTCTATTAAGTTAACCCTCAGCGACCCGAAGGGCAGGGTGCTTTGGGCGAGTTGTGTAAGTTTTAGCCGCTTCGTCCACAACGTACTGCACGGCGATTCTGTTCTATATGACAATCACTTTGGGTTTACAGACATCCCCTGGTGATTGCTGGACCCGAAGGTACCAGAAGCTCAGGGCTAAGGCTGCTTACGCAGCGAGAGCGAATTCCTGGCCGTAGTTTTCGTCATTGGCAACTATAAGAAGTTGCAACAGTGGATTTACGAGTTCTGTTACCAACTCGGCATGCACCTAAAGTTTCGCAACCGGCGTCGAATCCTAAACGGCCCCGTGCTTGTAACTCGTTGTTTCTTAGTGAGTGACAAGCTCATGCAGTGTACGCCAAACGGTCGCAGAAGGCCAACCCGAAGGTTGACCTTGAGCATCCGTGGTTACTGATTGCCGCCTTTGTCGCCGTTCTGCAGGTCTTGCAGGGCCTTGGAGGTGATCTCGATGCACTTTTTGTCATCGCCTGCTGCGTGAGCTGCCTTGGCCTGGGAGACGGCGGTGTCGATTTCTCCCTTTTTGCCACTGGTATCGGTGGCGAGCAGCGCTTGGCCGTTATTGATTTTGTCCAGGTTGATTTTGCACAGGTCGGGTTCACCGGCCGCGAAAACAGGGGAGGCCAGCATCGCAGCGGTAATGAACAAGCCAGCAAGAGCGGAACGCTTCATAGGGTATCTCCTTGCGCAAAAGGGCTCGACGCTGCTGGCGTTCAACGGCTGCCAGCGACATCACGGATGGGCCTCGTTCGTCGAGGCCTATGCAGATGACTGCGCCGGCGCGCAAGGGTTCTGTTTTTTTGCAGGATCAGTGGGGCGGGCCTGGGTGACCCGGTCCACGAGGTACACCAGCCCGTGGTAATCGATGCCGCCGTGCTGGCTCAGGCCGATCTCGCAGGTGCGGCTGGTGGAGATCCCTTCAGTGCAATATTGCACGGCGTCCTTGAGTGATCGCAGCGAGTGGGCGTTGAGCTCCGGCGTGGTAAAGCCTTTGTCGCCGGCAAAGCCACAGCAATGAATGCCTTCCGGGACCACCACGGTTTTGGCGCAGCGCCGCGCCAGGTCAATCAAGGCCTGGCTTTCGCCCAAGTGCTGGGTGCTGCAGGTGACGTGTACAGCGATGGGGGCTTCCTGTGGGGTGAAGTCCAGGCGATCCATCAAATGGGTGCGGATAAATCGCACCGGGTCGTACAGGTCCAGGCGCGTTTCGCCGAGGTCTTGCACCAGCCGCAGGGTGCAGGGGCTGGTGTCGCAGTAGATCGGGTCGAGGCCGCCACGGCTGGCATGGAGCAGCGCACCGATCAGTTCCTGGCGTTTGTGCTCGGCCTGTTCGGCGTAGCCTTTGGACGCGAAGGGCTGGCCGCAGCAGAGGCTGTCCTGATTGTCAGGAAATACGACTTGGTAACCGGCTTTTTCCAGCAGGCCTCGGGTTTTGTCGTACAGCGACGTCTGTTCCTTGTCGTCGGCTGAAGGGCCCATCGCCCGTGAGACGCAGGCCGCCAGGTACACCACGCGCGGTCGTTCGTCGACGACGGCCGGGCTGAAGCGGATGGCTTTTTCCGGTTGCGGCATGGCATTGGTCCACTGCGGGATCTGCCCTTTGGACAACTGGGTGATTTTCGCCGACAGCCTCGCCAGGCGTGGCGCCCCCAGCAGCATGCGGGCACCATTGGCGACGTGCAGGGTAAAACGTGCGCCTTGCAGTGCTGTGGAGAAATGGCTTGCGAGCCATTCGGCGGTTTTCGGACGATCAGCCTCTTGGGCGCGCAGCTTTTTCACTAGGTCGCCGGTGTTGATGCCCACAGGGCAGCGCTGGGCGCACAGGCCGGTGGCGGCGCAAGTGTCGATGCCCTGATAGTGGTAGGCGGCTTCCAGCTCGGTGGTGTCGATGCCCGCACGTTTTTTAGCCTGGATGTCGCGCCAGATCACGATGCGCTGGCGTGGGCTCAACGTCAGGCCTTTGGAGGGGCACACCGGCTCGCAAAAACCACACTCGATGCACTTATCCACAAGCTCATCAGCGGCAGGCAAGGGTTTGAGGTGCTTGAGGTGGATCTGCGGGTCTTCACTGAGCACCACGTCGGGGTTGAGGATGCCGTTGGGATCGAGCAGGCGTTTGAGTTGCCACATCAGTTGATAGGCTTCGCTGCCCCATTCCAGTTCGACAAAGGGCGCCATGTTGCGGCCGGTGCCGTGCTCGGCTTTCAGCGAGCCGCCAAACTCCACGGCTACCAACTGTGCAACGTCGTCCATGAACGCTTGATAGCGTGCGACTTCTTCGCTGCTGTTGAAGCCTTGGGTGAACACAAAGTGCAGATTGCCTTCCAGGGCGTGTCCGAAAAGGATGGCTTCGTCGTAGTGGTGTTTGTCGAATAGCTCGATCAAACGGTTTACGCCAATGGCCAGTTGCTCGACCGGAAAGGTCACGTCCTCGATGATCACCGTTGTGCCGGTTTTGCGCACGGCGCCGACGGCGGGGAAGGTGTCTTTGCGGATGGCCCACAAGCGGGCGTTTTCAACGGGGTCTTCGGTGAAGTCGACCTGTTTTTCCACAGGGAAAGCGACCAGGGACGCCATGATCAGGGCCAGCTGTTCCTGCAGCAATGAAGACGACGCGGCGCGGGATTCGATCAATAGTGCGCAGGCATGTTCCGACAGGTGCTGTACGAAGTCGGGCATGCCCGGTTTGTTCTGCACCGAGCGCAGGCTGCGTCTGTCCAGCAGCTCGACGGCAGAGACCGGCTGGGTCTTCAGCACGGTCACAGCGTTGCAGCACGTTTCGACATCCGGGAACACAATCAGCGCCGAGGCTTTATTCGGGTGGTCGATCACGGTGTCGTAGGTCACCGCGCTGATAAAGCCCAGGGTGCCCTCGGAACCCACCAGCAGGTGGCTCAGGATATCCAGCGGTTCATCGAAATCCACCAGGGCGTTGAGTGACAAGCCGGTGGTGTTTTTCAGACGGTATTTGTGGCGGATTCTTGCCGCCAGCTCAGTGTTGGCCCGCGTCTCACGACCGAGTGCAGCCAGGCGTTCCAGCAATGGGCCGTGTTGCTTTCTAAACGCGGTAACGCTGGCGGCATCTTCGGTATCCAGGCGGCTGCCGTCGGCCAATACCAGGCGAATACCCGCGAGTGTGTGGTAGGTATTCTGTGCGGTACCGCAACACATGCCGCTGGCATTGTTGGCAACGATGCCGCCGATCTTGCAGGCGTTAATCGAGGCCGGGTCGGGCCCGATCTTGCGGCCGAACGGCGCCAGCCACGCGTTGGCCTGGGCGCCGATCACACCGGGTTGCAGGCGGATCTGGGTGCCTTGCCCGCGAATCTCAAGACCGTTCCAGTTGTCGCCGAGCACCAGCAGGACCGAGTCGCTGATGGCTTGCCCGGACAAGCTGGTGCCGGCGGCACGGAAGGTCACCGGCACGCGATCGCGCTGGGCCAGTTGCAACAGCGCTACCACTTCGTCTTCCGACTCCACGCGGATAACCAGCTGTGGGATGAGTCGGTAAAAGCTCGCGTCGGTACCGAAAGCGAGGGTGGAAAGTGGATCGTCGAAGCGTCGATCCTTCGGGATCAGTTGTGCGACGTCGCTCAAAAAAGCAGCAGGCAGGCTCATCGGTCCTCCAGAAATAGCAGACGCCGGACGCAGTGTCCGGCGTCGATTCTTACCCTGTGACGTGCAGGTCTCAGTGCACCAGCATACCGGTGAACCAGTAGGCCTGGGCCAGGGTGATCAGCCCGACGATGGTGGCGAAAAACAGACTGTGCTTAAGGGTGAAGCGGAACAGGTCGGATTCCTTGCCCACCAGCCCGGTTGCCGCACAGGCCACGGCGATCGATTGCGGCGAGATCATCTTGCCGGTCACGCCACCACTGGTGTTCGCCGCGACCAGCAAGGTGTCGTTGACACCGATCTGGTGTGCCGTAGTGGCTTGCAGCGAACTGAACAGGGCGTTGGATGATGTATCAGAGCCTGTCAGGAATACCCCCAACCAACCGAGGAACGGCGAGAAGAACGGGAAGGCCGCGCCGGTAGCGGCCAAGACCAGTGCCATGGTCGACGACATGCCGGAGTAGTTGGTGACGAACGCGAACGCCAGCACCATGCCGATGGACAGGATTGGCCAGCGCAGTTCGTAGAAAGTCTCTTTTAAAGTGGTAAGACCAGTTTTGATATCGATTCTGAGCACCAGCATCGAGACCAGTGCGGAGAAGAAAATCGCAGTGCCGGTCGCGGAAATCGGGTCCAGCTTGAACACCGCAGGAATGGCGGTCGGGTTGGTCACGATGGGCGCGACTTTGATCACCAGCTGATCAAGGTGCGGGATTGCGAAGTTGAACACCCAGCTGTACATCGAGCCGCCAGCAGCGAACATCGCCTTGAAGGGCTTGAGGGTCCATATAGTGACGAGCACCGTGAGGATCAGGAACGGCGACCAGGCTTTGAAAATCTGCCCCAGGCTGTAGGGCGATGCGATTGTGCTGCGCGGCTGGCCGAAGCCTCCGACGCTGGCGGTAATCGCGGCGCTGGAGGTGGCGCCTGCGATCTGCGCACCGGCCGTGCGCTTGGGTTGCCAGACTTTCAGGAACAGGGTGAGGGCAATCAGGCTAGCGAGGGCCGACGTGATATCCGGCAGTTCCGGGCCGATGAAATTGGACGTGAAGTATTGGGTGACGGCAAAGCTCAAGCCCGCAACCAGTGCGGCCGGCCAGGTTTCGCGAACGCCGCGCAGGCCGTCCATCATGAATACCAGCCAGAACGGCACGAACAGCGACAGCAGGGGCAGTTGGCGGCCGGTCATGGCGCCGATCTTGAACGCGTCAATGCCAGTGACTTGGCCGGCCACAATAATTGGAATGCCCAGGGCGCCGAAGGCTACCGGCGCGGTGTTGGCGATCAGGCACAGGCCTGCGGCGTACAGCGGGTTGAAACCCAGGCCCACCAATAATGCGGCAGTGATCGCCACCGGCGCGCCGAAACCGGCAGCCCCTTCCAGAAAGGCGCCGAAGCAGAAACCGATCAGCAGAACCTGCAGGCGTTGGTCGTCGGTGATCGACAGGACCGAGCTGCGGATGATCTCAAACTGGCCGCTCTTGACGGTGAGTTTGTACAAGAAGACTGCTGCGACGATGATCCACGCAATCGGCCAAAGGCCGTAGGCAAAGCCGTAGCCCGCGGCGGCCAGTGCCATGTCCACGGGCATCTGGAAGGCGAAGATCGCCACCAGGATCGATAACGCCAACGTGATGCTGCCGGCCACATGGCCTTTGAGGCGAAATACGGCCAGCGCCAGGAAGAAGAACACGATCGGAATAACGGCGGCCAATGCGGACAGGCCGAGGCTGCCGAGTGGGCTGTAGAGCTGTTGCCAGGTTTGCATAGGGGATGGCCCTGATTGTTGTTGTTTGGTCAGCTTGGATAATTGGTAATACCAATTTACAGTCGCTGTTGGCTAGAGTAAAAGCCTTGCCAGGGGTGTGTCAATTTGCCGCCCGCGAAACTTTGGTCGTAGGGGGGGGCGGAGGTGGGGGTCTGATCGGGTCAATCGAAGGCGTTCTGATAGGTGCTGCGAGCGCGGCGATAGGCCAGAATAGAGGCCCTGGCGAGTGGTCGGGGTTGTGGAGAGTGAGTTATGGGGTTTGATCAGGTGCGTTCGCGCCGTTTGTCTGACGATATTGTCGAGCAGCTTGAGGGCATGATCCTTGAGGGCACGCTGAAGTCGGGCGAGCGCTTGCCGGCTGAACGCGCGTTGGCGGAGCAGTTTGGCGTGTCGCGCCCATCGCTGCGGGAGGCGATTCAGAAGCTGGCGGCCAAGGGGTTGCTGGTGAGTCGGCAGGGCGGCGGCAACTATGTGGCTGAGTCCCTGGGTTCAACCTTCAGTGATCCGCTGTTGCACCTGCTGGAAAACAACCCCGAGGCGCAGCGTGATCTGCTGGAATTTCGTCAGACGCTTGAGGCGTCCTGTGCCTACTACGCCGCGCTGCGTGCCACTGAAGTTGACCGTGAGCGGCTGACCACTGCATTCGAGGCCTTGCAGGATTGCTACACGCGCGCCGATGAGGTGAGCCGGGCGGAAGAGGGGGCGGCGGACGCAAGGTTTCACCTGGCGATTGCCGAGGCCAGCCACAACGCGGTGTTGTTGCACACCATTCGCGGTTTGTTCGATCTGCTCAAGCGAAATGTGGTGACCAACATCGGCGGCATGTACCAGCAGCGTACGGAAACCCGCGACATGCTGATCAATCAGCATCGGGATTTGTACCTGGCGATTATCGAAGGGCGGGCCGAGCAGGCGCGGGAAGTCTCAACACGTCATCTGCTGTACGTGCAGGAAGTGTTGGAAGAAGTGCGTCAGGAAGTGCAGCGCGTAGCGCGAGCAGAGCGTCGCAAGGGCCTGTAGCCCGGGATATGTCCCAAGGCTACGGCGTTGCAGGAATTACTCTTCCTTGCCCTTGTTGCGCACGGCGCGATGCAATTCACGGTTGGAATCGCGTTCGCGCTCGGTGTCGCGCTTGTCGTACTCTTTCTTGCCCTTGCCCAGAGCGATCTCGCATTTGACGAGATGCTTGCTCCAGTACCAAGACAGGCAGACGCACGCGTAGCCTTTTTGCTGCACGGACGCGGCGAGCTTTTCCAGTTCGCGGGCATTGAGCAGCAGCTTGCGCGTGCGCACCGGGTCGGCAATCACGTGAGTGCTCGCGGTGGTCAGCGGGGTGATATGACTGCCGAGCAGCCATGCCTCGCCATCCTTGAGCAGCACATAGCTGTCGACCAGCTGCAGCTTGTTGGCACGCAGACTCTTTACTTCCCAGCCGGCCAGGACCAGACCAGCCTCGAAACGATGTTCGATGAAGTAATCGTGTCGCGCTTTTTTATTTTGCGCGATGGTCCCTGTGGGGTGTTTCTTTTGTTTAGCCATAGGGGCGGCATTATAGGGAGTTGCGAGCGTGTCGGCTACGGTCAACCTGCGTGCTTGAGCGTGTTGGACGAATCCCGGACAATGCGGGCAATTCTTTGGTTTTTTTCTCTCGCGGATCGGGCTGTTTTTTTCGCGATGTTTGCCTCAGCAGTGGAAATAACGCTCACATGACGACGCACATTCAACGCTCGGCCTTGCTGCCTTATCCGGCACAAGCGCTCTATGACCTGGTCAACGACGTGGCGCGTTACCCGGAATTCTTGCCGTGGTGCTCTGCCGCCGAGGTGCTGGAAAGCAGCGATGAGCATATGGTTGCCAGTGTCGGGGTGGCGAAGGGCGGCCTTAGCCAGCATTTTGTTACGCGCAATGTGCTGGTGCCGGGCAAGTCCATCGAAATGAACCTGCAGGAAGGACCGTTCACCCAGTTACATGGGGTGTGGGTGTTCAAGGCGTTGACGGACAAGGCCTGCAAGATCAGCCTGGACCTGTCCTTTGATTACGCTGGCCCCATTGTGCGGGCGACGTTGGGGCCTTTGTTCAATCAGGCAGCCAATACATTGGTGGATGCGTTCTGTCAGCGGGCCAAGCAACTGCATGGTTGAGATTGAGGTGGTGTATGCCGCCGAAGACCGTCAGGTGCTGGTCGCGGTTGCGGTGGCGCCGGGTACCAGCTTGAGGGCGGCAGTATTGGCTTCGGGTATCGCCCGGGAGTTTCCTGGCGTGGAACTGGCGGATTGTCCGCTCGGGATTTTCGGCAAGGTGGTAGCTGACCCGGATACGCAAGCAGTGATGGCGGGTGATCGCATCGAGATTTACCGGCCTTTGCTGGCTGACCCTAAAGAAGTGCGACGGCTGCGCGCGGCCAAGGCAGCATTGGTCAAGCGGCAGAACACCTAGGTGTTCTGAGCGACAGGCAACAAAAAGCCCGGCATGCCGGGCTTTTTGTTGAGCGCCGCTTTATTACTGCGGGCTGGCGTCCAGAGGTTCTGGCGTCGGGACCGGAACGGTTTTCACGCCGTCGACGTCCTTTTGGATCTGGTCGAGCAAGGAGCCTGGCTTGGCCGGCACTTCGGATTTCGGTTTCTCCGCTTCCTGCGCAGGGGCAGTCACGTTGGTGCCGTTGTCCTTGCCAAGCAAGGCTTCATCACGGCTTACGCCGGGCATGAAGTCGCCGGACAGGCTGACAAGCTGGTCATTGCCATTAAAAATGACGCTGACACGCTCCTGTTGGCGTTCACCGCCACCTGGTTGAATGCTGTAGAGATAATCCCAGCGATCGGCATGGAAAGTGTCGGTCAGCAGGGGGTTACCCATGATAAACCGTACTTGCCGTCGGGTCATTCCCGGGCGTAACTGGTCTATCATATCCTGCGTGACGACATTGCCCTGCTGGATGTCGATTTTGTAAACCCCGGGGAATGAACAACCGGCGAGTGCGAGCAGTCCCACAAAGGTGAAACTGGTTAGCAAGAGCTTGGTGTTTTGCATCGGTGGGCGACTTCCACTATCTTGGCTGGGACAACGTAAACGCCGATCATACCCGTATTAAGAGAAGCTGCGAAGCAGCATCCGCGAGAAAGCTAACCATGGTTGAAAATAGCGAACTACGCAAAGCCGGTCTCAAAGTGACTCTGCCGCGAGTCAAGATTCTACAAATGCTCGATTCTGCTGAGCAGCGCCACATGAGTGCCGAAGATGTTTACAAGGCGCTGATGGAGTCTAACGAGGACGTTGGCCTGGCCACGGTTTACCGTGTGCTGACCCAGTTTGAAGCCGCAGGACTGGTGGTTCGTCATAATTTCGACGGCGGTCATGCAGTGTTCGAACTGGCTGACGGTGGTCATCACGACCACATGGTTGACCTGGATACCAACGAGGTTATCGAGTTCACCAGCCCGGAAATCGAGAAGCTCCAGCACCAAATTGCTGAGGAGCATGGATTCGATTTGGTGGACCACAACCTGGTGCTGTACATCCGTAAGAAAAAGTAAAAAAGATGCAGATTTGCTCTGCGCAATGATCGAAGGCGACCCAGAGGTCGCCTTCGTGCTTTCTATAGGAGAGAGGAAAATGCCAGTTTAAGCCTTGGCGGCCACGACCATTTTCTTCGCGTGGGCCAGGGACTCCTTGGTCAGGTCGATACCCCCAAGCATTCGTGCCACTTCTTCCACGCGTTCCGACTTGTTCAGCTTCGACACGGCGGTGTGCGTCGCGTCGCTTCCCCGTACTTTATGCACAAACAGATGTTGATGCCCTTGGGCGGCCACTTGCGGCAAGTGCGTTACCGTGAGCACCTGGCCGCGATCACCCAGGCGACGCAACAACTGGCCAACAATCTCCGCCGTCGGCCCACCGATACCCACGTCCACTTCATCGAACACCAGTGTGGGGACGCGTGAGGTCTGGGCGGTAATCACCTGAATCGCCAGGCTGATACGCGACAGCTCACCACCAGAGGCGACTTTTGCCAATGCCTTGAGCGGTTGCCCAGGGTTGGCGCTGACCAGCAGCTCAACTTGCTCCAGACCATGAGGTTGCAGTTCGTTGCTGGCGTTGGCGCGCAGTTCAATGGTGAACCGCCCGCCCGGCATGCCCAGTCGCTGGATCTCCGCTTCCACTGCGCTGGCCAGGCTGTTAGCCGCCTGCTGGCGCAGGTCGCTCAGTTCGCGGGCTTTTTCTTGATAGTGGCGTGCAAAGGAGGCGAGCTCTTCGCCCAGTCGTTCGATGGACTCATCGTTAGCGTTGAGGGTCTCGATTTCATCCAGCAGTTTCTGCTGCATGGCTGCGACTTCGGTGGGCTGGATTCGATGTTTGCGCGCCAGGGTATAGATGGTGTCCAGGCGCTCTTCGATTTCCTGCAATCGCGCAGGGTCAGCGTCGAAGTGGTCCAGGAAGCGGTTGAGTTCGCCCACGGCTTCCTCGACCTGGATCTGTGCGCTGGTCAGCAACGTGGTGGCTTCGCTCAGGGAGCCGGACGCGCTGTTGACGCTGGACAGGCGGTTGAGGCTGGCGGTCAGCGCATTGAGCACGTTGCCGGAATCACTCTCGCTGCACTGTTCCACGACCTGGCGGCAAATACCTAGCAGGGTTTCAGCGTTGGTCAGGTTTTTGTGTTCCTGTTCCAGCTGTTCAAGTTCGGTCTCGCCAAGCCCCAGGCTTTCGAGCTCTTCAAGCTGATAGCTCAGCAGTTGGTGGCGGGCGCGCTGCTCGTCGCCGGAATTGGAAAGGCGCTCCAGTTCCTGGCGAGTCTGGCGCCAACGTTGTGCAGCAAGTTGCACTTGCCGGGCAAGGTCGGTGGCGCCCGCGTACTCGTCGAGTAGTCGGCGATGCGTATCGGTCTTTAGTAGGGATTGGTGTTCGTGCTGGCTGTGAATATCGATCAGCAGCTCGCCCAGGGATTTCAAATCGCCCAGGGGGCAAGGCGTGCCATTGATGTAGCCGCGAGAGCGCCCTTCAGCGGTGATGACCCGGCGCAGGATGCAAGGGCCTTCAATATTCAGGTCGCGTTCTGCCAGCCAGGCTTCTGCCTCGGGAATATCCGCCAGGTCAAACGTGGCCAGGATATCGGCTTTGTCGGCGCCAGGGCGCACAACGCCGCTGTCGGCGCGGTCGCCGAGGGTAAGGCCCAGGGCATCGAGCATGATCGACTTACCGGCGCCGGTCTCGCCTGTGATTACGCTCATCCCGCGATCCAGTTCGAGATCCAGGTGTTCAACGATGGCGTAGTTATGTACAGACAGGTGCACGAGCATGAAGACCGCTCCCAGGTGTTAGGTCTGGTTATTTATACAGTGTTTTGTTCGGGGCTGACAATCCTGATGCTTAGCTCGATTTGCTTGAGTGGCCTGGTTTTTTAGTGCGACGAGGAATGACAGCGCGGGAATTGATCCAGAGCACCTGAAAGACTTTTGGTAACGCCTGCACCCTTGAACCTGGAAATTGTGGCCCCATATACCGGAACAGAAGCGCGAGTCGAGTTCGCGCATGATTTTGAAAGGAGAAAACTATGGCTGACGAACAGACGCAGGATACGCAAACTCCAGACGCCAATTCGGCTGTCGGCGATGAGCTGGCAACCCGCGTGCAAGTGCTTGAAGAGCAATTGGCCGCTGCGCAGGATCAGTCTTTGCGTGTTGCCGCTGATCTGCAGAACGTCCGCCGCCGTGCCGAGCAGGATGTAGAAAAGGCTCACAAGTTCGCGCTGGAAAAATTCGCCAATGACTTGCTGCCGATCATCGACAGCCTGGAGCGTGGCCTTGAATTGTCCAACCCTGACGACGAAAACATCCGTCCGATGCGCGAAGGGATCGAACTGACCCTGAAAATGTTCCAGGACACCCTGAAGCGTTATCAGCTGGAAGCGATCGATCCACAAGGCGGCGAGCCGTTCAACGCTGAGCATCACCAGGCCATGGCCATGCAGGAAAGCCATGACCTGGAGCCGAACAGCGTGCTCAAAACGTTCCAGAAGGGTTACCTGCTCAATGGTCGCTTGCTGCGCCCGGCGATGGTTGTAGTGAGCAAGGCTCCTGCACCGGTTTCGCCTTCTATTGATGAGCAGGCTTGAAATACGCCGCAAGGCCCCCATCTATAAGTCAAGCGTTTAAGTGCTACCGCAGTTAGCCACCACTGCTGCGGCAACCAAATTCAAGTTTCGGGAGAGTAAATCATGGGCAAAATTATCGGTATCGACCTGGGGACCACCAACTCCTGCGTCTCCGTCATGGAAAACGGCAAAGCCAAAGTTATCGAAAACGCCGAAGGCGCGCGTACTACGCCGTCGATCATTGCTTACGCAAATGACGGCGAGATCCTGGTTGGTCAGTCGGCCAAGCGCCAGGCTGTGACCAACCCGCACAACACCCTGTACGCGGTAAAACGTCTGATCGGCCGTAAGTTCGACGAAGAAGTCGTACAGAAAGACATCAAGATGGTGCCTTACAAAATCGCCAAGGCTGACAACGGTGACGCTTGGGTTGAAGTCAATGGCAACAAGATGTCTGCTCCGCAGATCTCGGCTGAAGTCTTGAAAAAGATGAAGAAGACGGCTGAAGACTACCTCGGTGAAACAGTGACCGAAGCGGTGATCACCGTTCCGGCCTACTTCAACGACAGCCAGCGCCAGGCGACCAAAGACGCCGGCCGCATCGCGGGCCTGGACGTAAAACGTATCATCAACGAACCCACCGCAGCTGCTCTGGCTTACGGTATGGACAAGGCCAAAGGCGACCACACTGTGATCGTTTATGACCTGGGTGGCGGTACGTTCGACGTGTCGGTCATCGAGATCGCTGAAGTTGACGGCGAGCACCAGTTCGAAGTGTTGGCCACCAACGGTGACACCTTCCTGGGTGGTGAAGACTTTGACATTCGTCTGATCGACTACCTCGTTGACGAATTCAAGAAAGAAAGCGGCATGAACCTCAAGGGTGATCCGCTGGCCATGCAGCGTCTGAAAGAAGCTGCCGAGAAGGCCAAGATCGAGCTGTCCTCGAGCATGTCGACCGACGTGAACCTGCCGTACATCACTGCAGATGCCACTGGTCCTAAGCACTTGAACGTGAAGATCTCTCGCGCCAAGTTGGAAGCACTGGTTGAAGACCTGGTTCAGCGCACCATCGAACCTTGCCGCATCGCGCTGAAAGACGCCGGTATCGACGTTGGTTCCATCAACGACGTGATTTTGGTGGGCGGTCAGACCCGTATGCCACTGGTACAGCAGAAAGTGACCGAGTTCTTCGGCAAGGAAGCACGTAAAGACGTGAACCCGGACGAAGCGGTTGCCATGGGTGCTGCCATCCAGGGCGCGGTATTGGCCGGTGACGTGAAAGACGTGCTGCTGCTGGACGTTAGCCCGCTGACCCTGGGTATCGAAACCATGGGCGGCGTGATGACTGCGCTGATCGAGAAAAACACCACGATTCCTACCAAGAAATCGCAAGTGTTCTCGACTGCCGACGACAACCAGGGCGCTGTGACCATTCACGTGCTGCAAGGTGAGCGTAAGCAGGCTGCTCAGAACAAGTCCCTGGGCAAGTTCGACCTGGCCGAGATTCCACCAGCGCCACGTGGTGTGCCACAGATCGAAGTGACCTTCGACATCGACGCCAACGGCATCCTGCACGTAGGTGCCAAGGACAAGGCCACTGGCAAAGAGCAGAAGATCACCATCAAGGCCAACTCCGGTCTGTCTGATGAAGAAATTCAACAGATGATTCGTGATGCTGAAGCCAACGCCGATGCAGACGCCAAGTTCGCAGAGCTGGCCGGTGCACGTAACCAAGGTGATGCCCTGGTTCACTCGACGCGCAAAATGGTCGCTGATGCTGGCGACAAAGTGACTGCCGAAGAGAAGACCGCGATCGAAGCTGCCGTGGTTGCCCTGGAAGCCGCTATCAAAGGCGACGACAAGGCTGCCATCGAAGCCAAGGTTGAGGAACTGTCGAAAGTCTCCGCGCCAGTCGCTCAGAAGATGTACGCCGAGCAAGGCCAGCCGGCAGAAGGCGCTGCACAGCACGCAGAACCTGAAGCCAAGCACGACGACGTTGTCGATGCCGAGTTCGAAGAAGTCAAAGACCAGAAGTAAGTTGGTCGCCCGGTTGACCGCTATCAAGCGGTGACTGGTAGGATGTCGCCGCGCGGGAGCTTGCTCCCGCGTTGGCGTGTCTGGGGTATGCGAATTTTTACAGCATGCGACAACGTGCGGATGCTGGCGGTGTGATCGGGAATGCTCCTGCTTTCCGAGCAGTAAATACCGCACTTTTGGCCGGGTCCCTGGCTAAAAAGTAGTAATGACCAGGATCGTTGAATTGACGTGAGTTGGGTCCGGGCCTGTATTGGGGCTCAACGAGTTTGGCAAGGCTCAGGAGGGTCTGGCTGAACGTCCTTAAGAGTGCAAAGACTTATGGCAAAGCGTGACTATTACGAAGTGTTGGGTGTGGAGCGCGGCTCCAGCGAGGCGGACCTGAAGAAGGCTTACCGTCGCCTGGCGATGAAGCACCACCCGGACCGTAATCCGGACAGCAAAGAATCCGAAGAAATGTTCAAAGAGGCCAATGAGGCCTACGAATGCCTGTCTGATCCCAACAAGCGTGCGGCCTACGATCAGTATGGCCACGCCGGTGTCGACCCGAGCATGGGTGGCGGCGGTGCCGGTTTTGGTGGTCAGAACTTCTCCGATATTTTCGGCGACGTATTCAGCGACTTTTTCGGTGGTGGCCGGGGTGGTCAGCGTGGCGGTGCCCAGCGTGGCAGCGACTTGCGCTACACCCTGGAGCTCAACCTGGAAGAGGCCGTGCGCGGCACCAGCGTCAATATCCGTGTGCCGACACTGGTCAACTGCAAGCCGTGTGATGGCTCGGGTGCCAAGAAGGGCTCGTCGCCGATCACCTGCCCTACGTGTGGCGGTATCGGCCAGGTGCGCATGCAGCAGGGCTTCTTCTCGGTGCAGCAGACCTGCCCGCGCTGCCATGGCCAAGGCAAGATCATTTCCGATCCGTGCGATTCCTGCCACGGCGAAGGCCGCGTAGAAGAGTACAAGACGCTGTCGGTGAAGGTGCCTGCGGGCGTGGATACCGGTGACCGCATTCGCCTGTCGGGTGAAGGCGAGGCGGGGACTCAGGGTGGCCCGACGGGCGACCTGTATGTGGTGATCAATGTGCGCGAGCACTCGATCTTCCAGCGCGATGGCAAGCACCTGTTCTGTGAAGTGCCGATCAGCTTTGTCGATGCGGCCCTGGGTGGCGAGCTGGAGATTCCGACCCTGGATGGTCGGGTCAAGCTCAAGATCCCGGAAGGCACGCAGACCGGCAAGCAGTTCCGCATTCGCGGCAAAGGCGTTGCGCCGGTGCGGGGTGGCGGTGCTGGCGACCTGATGTGTCGCGTGGCGGTAGAAACGCCGGTCAACCTGAACCGTCGTCAGCGTGAACTGCTTGAAGAGTTCCGTGGTTCGATGGAGGGCGATGACTCCCACTCGCCGAAAACCGCGGGCTTTTTCGATGGTGTGAAGCGCTTCTTCGGCGACCTGTAAGGAATTGAGTATGCGACGTATAGCCGTAATGGGCGCTGCAGGGCGCATGGGCAAGACGCTGGTCGAGGCAGTGCAGCAGCGCTCGCCGGCCTCCGGGCTGACAGCGGCGATCGTTCGCCCTGGCAGCACGTTGATCGGCGCGGACGCGGGTGAGCTGGCTTCGCTGGGGCGCATCGGTGTTTCGCTGTCGGGCAACCTGGAGCAGGTGGCCGATGAGTTCGACGTGCTGATCGACTTCACCCTGCCGGAAGTGATGCTGAAAAACCTGGCGTTCTGCCGCAAGGCGGGCAAGGCCATGGTGATCGGTACCACCGGTTTGACGGCTGAGCAGAAGCAATTGCTGGTGGAGGCGGGCAAGGATATTCCTGTCGTCTTCGCGGCCAACTTCAGTGTGGGTGTGAACCTGTCGCTCAAGTTGCTGGATCTGGCAGCTCGCGTGCTGGGCGATGAGGCGGATATCGAGATCATCGAGACCCATCACCGTCACAAGATCGATGCGCCATCGGGCACTGCGCTGCGCATGGGGGAGGCGATTGCCGATGCGTTGGGTCGCGACCTGTCAAAGGTGGCGGTGTATGGTCGTGAAGGTCATACCGGTGCGCGTTCGCGTGACACTATCGGCTTTGCAACCGTGCGCGGTGGCGATGTGGTGGGTGATCACACCGTGCTGTTCGCTACCGAGGGCGAGCGCCTGGAGATCACGCACAAGGCTTCCAGCCGCATGACCTTTGCCAAGGGGGCGGTCCGCGCTGCGCTTTGGCTGGAGGGTCGCGAGCCTGGCCTGTACGACATGCGCGATGTGCTGGATCTGCACTAATCAGTAGCTAAAACGGGGCCTCAAGCTTATGCTTAGGCCCCGTTTTTACCCGCTAAGCGACGTCCTGTCGCATTCCCCTGCCTTTAAGGCTCATTAGCGGTGGACCAAAAAAGCCTTTTTCTGTAAGCTACAGCTTTAGTGTGTCCACTAAAAGCGCGCAGAATAATTCAGTGAACAAGCGGGGTGACGTGTCCATACGTCACTCCGCTTTTTTACAACCTGCGATCGCCCTTTCAGGCTTTATTTACGGGAGGTCTTCTTGACTAAGCCAGCCATACTCGCCCTTGCTGATGGCAGCATTTTTCGCGGCGAAGCCATTGGAGCCGACGGTCAAACCGTTGGAGAGGTAGTGTTTAACACTGCCATGACCGGCTATCAGGAAATCCTTACCGATCCTTCCTACGCCCAGCAGATCGTTACCCTGACCTATCCGCACATCGGCAACACCGGTACTACACCGGAAGACGTCGAGTCTGATCGTGTCTGGTCGGCCGGTCTGGTGATTCGTGACCTGCCACTGGTTGCGAGCAACTGGCGTAACACGATGTCGCTGTCCGATTACCTGAAAGCCAACAACGTTGTGGCGATCGCTGGTATCGATACGCGCCGCCTCACGCGCATCCTGCGTGAAAAAGGTTCGCAGAACGGCTGCATCATGGTCGGTGACAATATCTCCGAAGAGGCGGCGATCGCCGCAGCGCAAGGTTTCCCTGGCCTGAAAGGCATGGACCTGGCGAAAGTTGTCAGCGTTAAAGAGAAGTATGAGTGGCGCTCCACTGTCTGGGACTTGAAAACCGACAGCCACGCGACCATCGAAGCCGCAGACCTGCCTTACCACGTGGTGGCCTACGACTACGGCGTCAAGTACAACATCCTGCGCATGCTGGTCGAGCGCGGTTGCCGCGTGACCGTAGTGCCGGCGCAGACCCCAGCCAGCGACGTGCTCGCCCTGCAGCCAGACGGCGTGTTCCTGTCTAACGGCCCAGGCGATCCTGAGCCATGCGACTACGCCATCCAGGCCATCAAGGACGTACTGGAAACCGAGATTCCGGTATTCGGCATCTGCCTCGGTCACCAACTGCTGGCCCTGGCTTCCGGCGCCAAGACCCTGAAAATGGGCCACGGCCACCACGGTGCCAACCACCCTGTGCAGGACCTGGATACCGGCGTTGTGATGATCACCAGCCAGAACCACGGTTTTGCGGTAGATGAAGCCACCTTGCCGAGCAACGTCCGTGCGATTCACAAGTCGCTGTTCGACGGCTCCCTGCAAGGCATCGAGCGCACCGACAAGAGCGCGTTCAGCTTCCAGGGCCACCCTGAAGCAAGCCCGGGCCCGAACGACGTAGCGCCGCTGTTCGACCGTTTCATCAATGAGATGGCCAAGCGACGCTGAGTGAGTGGTCTGCGGGCGGCCCCGAGCATCGGTGGCCCCCGCAGGCTCTTCAAAGATTGTTCAAGACGGCTTGCCGACTGACCTGCGGATTTGAGTGACAAACCCATGCCAAAACGTACAGACATAAAAAGCATCCTGATTCTCGGCGCTGGCCCGATCGTGATCGGCCAGGCCTGCGAATTCGACTACTCCGGCGCCCAGGCCTGTAAAGCCCTGCGCGAAGAGGGCTACCGCGTCATCCTGGTGAACTCCAACCCGGCCACCATCATGACCGACCCGGCCATGGCCGACGCCACCTACATCGAGCCGATCAAGTGGCAGACCGTTGCCAAGATCATCGAGAAAGAACGTCCGGACGCACTGCTGCCAACCATGGGTGGCCAGACTGCACTGAACTGCGCCCTGGACCTGGAGCGCGAAGGCGTCCTGGAAAAGTTCGGCGTAGAGATGATCGGTGCCAACGCCGACACCATCGACAAGGCTGAAGACCGTTCGCGTTTCGACAAGGCCATGAAGTCCATCGGCCTGGCGTGCCCGCGTTCCGGTATCGCCCACAGCATGGAAGAAGCCAACGCGGTCCTCGAGACCCTGGGCTTCCCGTGCATTATCCGTCCGTCCTTCACCATGGGCGGCACCGGTGGCGGTATCGCTTACAACCGTGAAGAGTTCGAAGAAATCTGCGCCCGTGGCCTGGACCTGTCGCCGACCAAAGAGCTGCTGATCGACGAATCCCTGATCGGCTGGAAAGAGTACGAGATGGAGGTTGTCCGCGATAAGAAGGACAACTGCATCATCGTCTGCTCCATCGAAAACTTCGACCCGATGGGTGTGCACACCGGTGACTCCATCACCGTGGCTCCAGCGCAGACCCTGACTGACAAGGAATACCAGATCCTGCGTAACGCCTCCCTGGCGGTACTGCGCGAGATCGGCGTGGAAACCGGCGGTTCCAACGTCCAGTTCGGTATTTGCCCGAACACCGGCCGTATGGTCGTGATCGAGATGAACCCACGGGTTTCCCGTTCGTCGGCCCTGGCTTCGAAAGCCACCGGTTTCCCGATCGCCAAGGTCGCAGCCAAGCTGGCGGTGGGTTACACCCTGGACGAGCTGTCGAACGACATCACCGGTGGCAAGACCCCGGCGTCCTTCGAACCGTCCATCGACTACGTCGTCACCAAGCTGCCACGTTTTGCCTTCGAGAAATTCGCCAAGGCTGACGCCCGCCTGACCACTCAGATGAAGTCGGTGGGTGAAGTCATGGCCATCGGCCGTACCTTCCAGGAATCCCTGCAGAAAGCCCTGCGTGGCCTGGAAGTGGGCGTTTGCGGCCTGGACGAGAAACTCGACCTGGCCAACCCGGAAAGCATGAGCGTGCTCAAGCGCGAACTGACTGTGCCGGGCGCCGAGCGTATCTGGTACGTCGCAGACGCCTTCCGTGCGGGCATGACCGTCGAAGACATCTTCGGCATGAACATGATCGACCCTTGGTTCCTGGTGCAGATCGAAGATCTGATCAAGGAAGAAGAGAAGGTCAAGACCCTGGGTCTGGCCAGCATCGACCGCGACATGATGTTCCGCCTCAAGCGCAAGGGCTTCTCTGACCAGCGTCTGGCCAAGTTGCTGGGTGTGACCGAGAAGAACCTGCGTACCCATCGCCACAAGCTGGAGATCTTCCCGGTCTACAAGCGCGTTGACACCTGCGCCGCCGAGTTCTCCACCGACACCGCCTACCTGTACTCCACCTACGAGGAAGAGTGCGAAGCAGCGCCGTCGGGTCGCGACAAGATCATGATCCTGGGCGGCGGTCCTAACCGTATCGGCCAAGGTATCGAGTTTGACTACTGCTGCGTACACGCCGCCCTCGCACTGCGCGAAGACGGGTACGAGACCATCATGGTCAACTGCAACCCGGAAACCGTTTCCACCGACTACGACACCTCCGATCGCCTGTACTTCGAGCCAGTAACCCTGGAAGACGTACTGGAAATCGTGCGCGTCGAGAAGCCAAAAGGCGTGATCGTCCAGTACGGCGGCCAAACTCCACTGAAACTGGCTCGTGCCCTGGAAGCCGCTGGCGTGCCGATCATCGGCACCAGCCCTGACGCCATCGACCGTGCCGAAGACCGTGAGCGCTTCCAGCAGATGGTTGAGCGCCTGAACCTGCGTCAGCCGCCAAACGCCACCGTGCGCAGCGAAGACGAAGCCATCCGTGCAGCCAGCAAGATCGGCTACCCGCTGGTGGTGCGTCCGTCCTACGTACTGGGCGGTCGTGCGATGGAAATCGTCTACGAAGAAGAAGAGCTCAAGCGTTACCTGCGCGACGCGGTGAAAGTGTCCAACGACAGCCCGGTGCTGCTGGATCACTTCCTCAACTGCGCCATCGAGATGGACGTGGACGCAGTTTGTGACGGCACCGACGTGGTGATCGGCGCGATCATGCAGCATATCGAACAGGCGGGTGTTCACTCCGGTGACTCCGCATGCTCGCTGCCACCGTACTCGCTGCCGGCGCACATCCAGGACGTGATGCGCGACCAGGTCAAGAAAATGGCCCTGGAATTGGGCGTGGTCGGCCTGATGAACGTACAGTTGGCGCTGCAAGGCGAAGACATCTACGTCATCGAAGTGAACCCGCGTGCTTCGCGTACCGTGCCATTTGTTTCCAAGTGCATCGGTGTGTCCCTGGCCATGATCGCTGCTCGCGTGATGGCCGGTAAGACCCTGAAGGAAATCGGCTTCACCAAGGAAATCATTCCTAACTTCTACAGCGTGAAAGAGGCGGTGTTCCCATTCGCCAAATTCCCGGGTGTGGACCCGATCCTGGGCCCAGAGATGAAGTCCACCGGTGAAGTGATGGGTGTGGGCGACACCTTCGGTGAAGCATTCGCCAAGGCCCAGATGGGCGCCAGCGAAGTGCTGCCGACCGGCGGCACGGCCTTCATCAGCGTGCGTGACGACGACAAGCCGCTGGTTGCAGGTGTGGCCCGTGATCTGATCAACTTGGGCTTCGAAGTCGTGGCCACCGCCGGGACCGCCAAGCTGATCGAGGCTGCCGGCCTGAAAGTGCGTCGCGTGAACAAGGTGACGGAAGGCCGTCCGCACGTGGTCGACATGATCAAGAATGACGAAGTCACCCTGATCATCAACACCACCGAAGGTCGTCAGTCGATCGCGGACTCTTACTCCATCCGTCGTAACGCCTTGCAGCACAAGATCTACTGCACCACCACCATTGCTGCTGGCGAAGCCATCTGCGAAGCGCTCAAGTTCGGTCCGGAAAAGACCGTGCGCCGCTTGCAGGATCTACACGCAGGATTGAAGGCATGACCAAATACCCAATGACCGTCCAGGGCTTCAAGGCCCTGGAAGAGGAGCACGCCCATCTGACCAAGGTCGTACGTCCAAAGTTGAGCCAGGACATCGGTACGGCCCGCGAGCTGGGTGACCTCAAGGAAAACGCCGAATACCACGCTGCTCGCGAGCAGCAAGGTATGGTCGAAGCGCGTATCCGTGACATCGAAGGCCGTCTGCAGAACTCGGTGGTCATCGACGTGACGACGATTCCGAAGACCGGTAAGGTGATTTTCGGTACGACCGTGGAAATCGCCAACGTTGAAACTGACGAAAGCGTGGTTTACCACATCGTGGGCGAAGACGAAGCTGACTTTAAACTCGGCAAAATCTCCGTCGGTTCGCCACTGGCCCGCGCCTTGATTGCCAAGGAAGAGGGTGATGTGGTGACCGTCAAGACGCCTGGCGGCGTGACCGAGTACGAGATTGTTGAAGTTCGTCACGTCTGAAAGGCGGCGCCCGCTTCGTGCGGGCGCTATGCTGTGGCAACTCGCCCAGATGCTTTGGGTGGGTGGCCTATGGCTGCTGCATATTGGTGTTTTACCGGCGTTGGGCCTGATTGGCCTGGCGCCGTTGCTGATCGATGAGATCGACGGACTACTGAGTGCGCTGCTGGTGGGTTTTGCGGCGGCGTGCGTGATTCTTCAGGCGCTGGTGCTGATCAAGGCTGAAGGCCTGGGGAGTTTGTGGCGGGATATTCGCGGCCAACTGCTGTTGATGGCGCTGTATGCATGTGCAATGTTTTGCGCGGTGCATGTATGGTTGCCGGAAGCGTTGCGCTGGCAGCTATTCAGCTATCTTGTGCTAGGGTTTTCCGGCCTGGTGCTGGTTATACAGCCGGCGCCCGGGTGGAGTGGCGGGGCGCGCGAAGCACGCCCGTGACCCTTTGAATCATTTGAAGCGATGAACGTTCGACAGTTGCTTGTTGACGCTGAAGTTCTTGCGATACAGCAGCGCCATCTTGCCGATGACCTGAACCAGGTCCGCTTTGCCAACCTTGCACAGTTCTGCAATGGCAGCCAGGCGCGCCTCGCGGTCGAGGATGTTGACCTTGATCTTGATCAGTTCGTGATCGTTCAGCGCGCGTTCGAATTCGGCTAACACACCCTCAGTCAAACCGTTGTCTGCCACAATCAGAACTGGTTTCAGATGGTGGCCAATGGATTTGTACTGTTTCTTCTGCTCTTGAGTGAGCGGCATAATCTGACCCCTGCGTCTGATCTTGTAAAAAGCGGCGGCCAGTTTACCCGAGGGAGTCCGGGACCGCCCAGTTAATCACGACCCGTTTTATTTTCGAGGTGGCCCGTGGCCCGTTCCAAAACTAGCCTTAAGTGGCTGCAAGAGCATTTCAACGATCCTTACGTCAAAAAGGCGCAGAAGGACGGTTACCGTTCCCGGGCCAGCTACAAGCTGTTGGAGCTCCAGGACAAGGACAAATTGTTTCGCCCCGGCATGAGCGTGATCGACCTGGGCGCCGCCCCGGGTGGCTGGTCCCAGGTGGCCAGTCGTCTGATTGGTGGGCAAGGCCGGTTGATTGCGTCCGACATCCTTGAGATGGACAGCATCCCTGACGTGACCTTCGTGCATGGCGACTTTACCCAGGACGCCGTATTGGCCGAGATCCTGGAAGCTGTGGGAAATTCGCAGGTAGACCTTGTGATTTCCGACATGGCCCCCAATATGAGTGGATTACCGGCTGTTGATATGCCGCGAGCCATGTTCCTGTGCGAGTTGGCACTGGATCTGGCCGGGCGGGTATTGCGCCCGGGTGGTGATTTTCTGGTCAAGGTCTTCCAGGGTGAAGGCTTCGACGAGTACCACAAGAACATCCGCAAGCTGTTTGACAAGGTACAGATGCGCAAGCCGGACTCTTCCCGGGACCGGTCTCGCGAGCAATACCTATTGGCGCGGGGGTTCCGTGGCATTGAAGGCGCCGCCAGCGATGAGCGTCTTTAAAGGTTTGAAGGGAGTCGATAGGTTTTTTTATATCGCTTTCGTCACGAAGCTTTACGAATATTGTGTAGTCAAAGTTTCACAAAGGGTTACAGACGGCGCCTGCCAGAGTTGTAGGTAATGTAGTAAGTTAGGCCGGTGAATATCATGCGAAGCGCGCGCCAGTAGCGGAGCTTGCTTCAGAGGGTAGTTAATTGAACGATATGGCAAAGAATCTGATCCTGTGGTTGATCATCGCGGCTGTCCTGGTGACGGTGATGAACAACTTCTCCAGCCCTAACGAGCCGCAGACCCTCAACTATTCCGACTTCATCCAGCAAGTTAAGGATGGCAAGGTCGAGCGCGTAGCGGTTGATGGCTACGTGATCACCGGCAAGCGCAACGATGGCGACAGCTTCAAGACCATTCGTCCGGCCATTCAGGACAACGGTCTGATCGGCGACCTGGTGGATAACCACGTGGTTGTCGAAGGCAAGCAGCCTGAGCAGCAAAGCATCTGGACCCAATTGCTGGTAGCCAGCTTCCCGATCCTGGTGATCATCGCCGTGTTCATGTTCTTCATGCGCCAGATGCAAGGTGGCGCGGGGGGCAAGGGCGGGCCGATGAGCTTCGGCAAGAGCAAGGCGCGCCTGCTGTCCGAAGACCAGGTGAAGACCACTCTGGCTGACGTCGCAGGTTGCGATGAAGCCAAGGAAGAAGTCGGCGAACTGGTTGAGTTCCTGCGTGATCCGGGCAAATTCCAGCGTCTGGGCGGCCGTATTCCTCGCGGTGTGCTGATGGTGGGCCCGCCAGGTACCGGTAAGACCCTGCTGGCCAAGGCCATTGCGGGCGAGGCCAAGGTGCCTTTCTTCACCATTTCCGGTTCTGACTTCGTCGAGATGTTCGTGGGTGTCGGTGCAAGCCGCGTTCGCGACATGTTCGAGCAGGCCAAGAAACACGCGCCGTGCATCATCTTCATCGATGAAATCGACGCCGTTGGTCGCCATCGTGGCGCCGGCATGGGCGGCGGTCATGACGAGCGTGAGCAAACCCTTAACCAGTTGCTGGTTGAGATGGACGGCTTTGAAATGAATGACGGCATCATCGTCATCGCTGCAACCAACCGTCCGGACGTATTGGACCCTGCGTTGCTGCGTCCAGGCCGCTTCGACCGTCAGGTTGTGGTGGGCTTGCCGGACATCCGTGGTCGTGAGCAGATCCTGAAAGTACACATGCGCAAAGTGCCGATGGGTGATGACGTGGCTCCGGCCGTGATCGCACGGGGTACTCCGGGCTTCTCCGGTGCCGACCTGGCCAACCTGGTCAACGAGGCTTCGTTGTTCGCTGCCCGTACCGGCAAGCGTATCGTCGAGATGAAAGAGTTCGAACTGGCGAAAGACAAGATCATGATGGGCGCCGAGCGCAAGTCCATGGTCATGTCCGAGAAAGAAAAGCAGAACACGGCTTACCACGAAGCCGGTCACGCCATTGTCGGTCGCGTCGTGCCTGAGCATGACCCGGTCTACAAAGTGTCGATCATTCCTCGTGGTCGGGCACTGGGTGTCACCATGTTTCTGCCGGAAGAGGATCGCTACAGCCTCTCCAAGCGGGCGCTGATCAGCCAGATCTGCTCGCTGTACGGTGGTCGTATTGCAGAAGAGATGACCCTGGGCTTCGACGGTGTCACTACCGGCGCTTCCAACGACATCATGCGTGCCAGCCAGATTGCTCGGAACATGGTCACCAAGTGGGGCCTGTCGGAAAAACTAGGCCCATTGATGTACGCCGAAGAAGAAGGCGAAGTGTTCCTGGGCCGGGGTGGTGGCGGTCAAAACGCCAGTTTCTCCGGCGAGACAGCCAAGCTGATTGACTCCGAAGTACGCAGCATCATTGACCAGTGCTACGGCACGGCCAAGCAGATCCTGACTGACAACCGCGACAAGCTGGATGCCATGGCGGATGCGCTGATGAAGTACGAGACCATTGATGCCGATCAGATCGACGACATCATGGCGGGGCGCGCACCTCGTGAGCCTCGCGATTGGGAAGGCGGTTCGGGCACTTCTGGCACCCCGCCAGTGGTTCAGAACGAACGCCCTGAAAACCCGATCGGCGGCCCGGCAGCTGACCACTAAGGCTTGAAATGACTTCTGTGTTGTCCTCCACCCGGTTGCCTTGCGGCAATCGGGTTCTTGATTTGGCCCATACGCATGTCATGGGCATTCTTAATGTAACCCCCGATTCCTTTTCCGATGGCGGCCGTTTCAGCCAGCTTGATGCAGCGTTGCGTCATGCCGAGGCGATGGTGGCGGCTGGCGCGACATTGATCGATGTCGGTGGTGAGTCGACTCGTCCCGGCGCCCGCGTGGTCTCTCCTTTGGAGGAGCTGGAGCGGGTGGCGCCTATCGTCGAGCGCATTGCTCGCGAGCTGGACGTGATCATTTCGGTTGATACTTCAACACCAGCCGTAATGCGCGAGGCTGCGCGCCTGGGTGCCGGGTTGATCAATGATGTGCGTTCCCTCCAGCGCGAGGGTGCCTTGGATGCAGCTGCGGCGACCGGGTTGCCGGTATGCCTGATGCACATGCTGGGCGAGCCCGGAAATATGCAAGACAGCCCGCACTATGATGACCTTGTGGGTGAGGTGAGTGGCTTTCTCGCGGAGCGGGTCGAGCAGTGCGCTGCGGTCGGAATTCCTGCGGAAAAGATCATCCTTGATCCGGGATTTGGTTTCGCCAAGACCCTGCAACACAATTTAAGCCTGTTCAAGCATATGGATTCCTTGCATGCCCTTGGTCGGCCCTTGTTGGTCGGTGTTTCGCGCAAGAGCATGATAGGGCTGGCCTTGAACCGTCCGGTGGGTGAGCGACTGTATGGCGGCCTTGCGCTGGCGGCGCTGGCGGTGACCAAGGGCGCGCGTATCTTGCGTGTGCATGATGTCGCGGAGACTGTGGACGTGGTGCGTATGATTGCCGCTGTAGAATCAGCCGAATAAGAATGATGGAGCACTTATGACTAAAAAATACTTTGGCACCGACGGTATCCGTGGTCGGGTCGGCGAGTTTCCTATTACTCCAGATTTCATGCTCAAGCTGGGTTGGGCGGCAGGCATGGCGTTCCGCAGCATGGGCGCATGCCGTATCCTGGTGGGCAAGGACACCCGTATTTCGGGGTACATGTTTGAATCTGCGCTGGAGGCCGGTTTGTCCGCCGCCGGTGCTGATGTAATGCTGCTTGGCCCAATGCCAACGCCGGCGATCGCTTACCTGACGCGTACCTTTCACGCTGAAGCCGGTATCGTGATCAGCGCCTCGCACAACCCTCATGATGACAATGGCATCAAGTTCTTCTCGGGCCAGGGCACCAAGCTGCCGGACGAGATCGAGTTGATGATCGAAGAGTTGCTGGATGCGCCAATGACGGTGGTGGACTCCAGCAAGCTGGGCAAGGTGTCGCGCATCAATGACGCTTCCGGCCGCTACATCGAGTTCTGCAAGAGCAGCGTGCCGACCAGCACCAATTTTGCCGGTCTGAAAATTGTTGTCGATTGCGCTCACGGCGCCACCTACAAGGTTGCGCCGAGTGTGTTCAAGGAGCTGGGCGCCGATGTGACGGTGCTGTCGGCTCAGCCGAATGGTTTGAACATCAACGAAAACTGTGGCTCCACCCATACAGAGCAACTGCAGGCGGCCGTGCTGGCTGAGCATGCGGACCTTGGTATTGCCTTCGATGGTGATGGCGATCGCGTGCTGATGGTTGATCACACCGGTGCTGTGGTCGATGGTGATGAGCTGTTGTTCATCATTGCCCGCGACCTGCATGAGCGTGGCAAGCTGCAAGGCGGTGTCGTGGGTACGCTGATGAGCAATCTTGGGCTGGAACTGGCCCTGGCGGATTTAGGTATTCCTTTCGTTCGCGCGAATGTGGGCGACCGTTATGTGATCGCAGAACTGTTGGAGCGCAACTGGCAGGTGGGGGGTGAAAACTCCGGGCACGTCGTGTGCTTCCATCACACCACGACGGGCGATGCCATTATTGCCGCGCTGCAGGTGCTGTTGTCCTTGCGTCGTCGTGAAGAAAGCCTTGCCCAGGCCCGTCAGGCGCTGCGCAAGTGTCCTCAAGTGCTGCTCAATGTGCGCTTTGCGGGCGGTGAAAATCCGATCGAGCATCCGGCTGTCAAAGAGGCCTGCGAGCGCGTGACCCTGGCAATGGCGGGGCGTGGGCGGGTGCTGCTGCGCAAGTCCGGCACAGAGCCCTTGGTGCGTGTCATGGTCGAAGGTGATGACGAAATACAGGTTCGCGGCCATGCCGAAGACCTGGCAAAACTGGTAACTGAAGTTTGCGCCTGAATTCGGCTTGCCAGTGATGATGTGGTTGGGTAACATCTGCGCCCACTTTGACCGACGAGGTACAGCATGCGTCGCACTATGGTAGCTGGTAACTGGAAGATGCACGGTACCCGCGCCAGTGTCGCTGAGCTGATCAACGGCCTTCGTCACTTGGCCTTGCCAAGCGGTGTTGATGTCGCGGTTTTTCCACCTTGCTTGCATATCAACCAAGTGGTTGATGGCTTGAAAGGCAAGTCGATCCAGGTCGGCGCGCAGAACTCTGCGGTGGAGCCGATGCAAGGTGCGTTGACTGGTGAAATTTCGCCGAGTCAGCTGGTTGATGCGGGTTGTTCCTATGTGCTCGTTGGGCACTCCGAGCGCCGTCAGATGATGGGCGAGCGTGATGGGACACTCAATCGCAAGTTCGCAGCGGCACAGGCTTGTGGCTTGATTCCAGTGTTGTGCGTAGGGGAGACCCTTGCAGAGCGCGAATCGGGCAAGACTCTTGAAGTTGTCTCGCGTCAGCTGGGCAGCATCATCGAGGAGCTGGGTGTCGGTGCGTTTGCAAAGGCAGTAATCGCTTACGAGCCGGTCTGGGCCATTGGTACCGGGCTGACTGCTACACCGCAACAGGCGCAGGATGTGCACGCAGCCATCCGCGCACAGTTGGCGGCAGAGAATTCTGAGGTCGCACAAGGTGTGCGGCTTCTATACGGCGGCAGCGTGAAGGCGGCCAATGCGGTCGAACTGTTCGGCATGCCGGATATCGATGGGGGGCTCATTGGTGGAGCTTCCCTGAATGCAGATGAGTTCGGTGCGATCTGTCGCGCCGCGGGAAACTGAAAAAATGCTGGAAACAGTCGTAGTCGTTTTTCATCTGTTGGCTGCCCTGGGCGTAGTCGCCCTGGTTTTGTTGCAACAGGGTAAAGGTGCGGATGCTGGTGCGTCTTTCGGTGCAGGTGCTTCAAATACTGTGTTCGGAAGCCAAGGTTCCTCTACCTTTCTTAGTAAGTTTACTGCTATACTTGCCGCAGGTTTCTTCATAACCAGCTTAGGGTTAGGTTACTTTGCTAAAGAGAAAGCTCATGTGCTGACTCAAGTAGGTTTGCCAAACCCAGCAGTGTTGGAAGTACCAAAAGCAAAACCGGCTTCTGATGATGTCCCGGTGCTTCAAGAGCAAAAGTCGGCTACTCCAGCGACTGACGTACCTCCAGCTCAAGAGCAAAAGTAAGAAGGGTTGTAAGCGCTGTATTGCCGAGGTGGTGGAATTGGTAGACACGCAACCTTGAGGTGGTTGTGCCCATAGGGTGTAGGGGTTCGAGTCCCCTTCTCGGTACCAATTATCAGGAGAGCCCGCAGTTGCGGGCTTTCTTGTAGGTGGAAGGTTACATTGACCCTGTAAGGGATCGGTCGTATACTTCCGCCCCAGCTTTGTCGCGGGGTGGAGCAGTCTGGTAGCTCGTCGGGCTCATAACCCGAAGGTCGTCGGTTCAAATCCGGCCCCCGCAACCAGTTTTAGCGGAGCCCCTTTTAAGGGGCTTTTTGTTAGCTGGACACTTTCAACGCCGCTGTTCGACGGCGTTTCAAGGATGGGCGTTTCGCCCATTTTTTTATTTTGCACAGCATGCACATACATGCACGAGGGGGTTCAGGTGTCGAGCAAGCTAGAAGAGTTGCAGGCCTTGTTGGCCCCGGTGGTCGTGGCCCTAGGCTATGAATGCTGGGGTATTGAGTTTTCGGCTCAAGGTCGCCACTCAATGTTGCGCGTTTATATCGATAAAGAGGGCGGCGTGCTGGTGGACGATTGTGCCATTGTCAGCCGTCAGATCAGCGGTGTCCTGGATGTTGAAGATCCAATTTCCGTTGAATACACCCTCGAAGTTTCCTCGCCAGGCATGGAACGCCCACTGTTCACTATTGATCAGTTTGCAAAATTTGCCGGTGAACAAGTGAAGATCAGGCTGCGATCTCCCTTTGAAGGGCGACGCAACTTTCAGGGCCTTCTGCGCGGTGTAGAAGAACAGGATGTCGTGGTGCAGGTAGACGACCATGAGTTCCTGTTGCCGATCGATATGATCGACAAGGCCAACATTATTCCCAGTTTTGACTGAGACGCGGATCCCGCGGATCCAATGGCTTGCGAAAGGCGAGGCGTACGATGAGCAAAGAAGTACTGCTGGTTGTTGAGTCGGTATCCAATGAAAAGGGCGTACCGGCAAACGTGATTTTTGAAGCGCTGGAGCTGGCTCTGGCCACTGCTACCAAAAAGCGTTTTGAAGACGAAGTTGATCTGCGTGTGGAAATCAACCGCCACACCGGTGCCTATGAGACTTTCCGTCGCTGGACGGTCGTCGAAGAAGCCGATCTTGATGATCCGGCCATCGAAACCTGGCCGAGCAAGGTTGCGCAAACGCACCCTGGCGCCAAGGTCGGTGATGTCGTTGAAGAAAAGATCGAATCGATCGAATTCGGCCGTATTGCTGCACAGACCGCCAAGCAGGTCATCGTGCAGAAGGTTCGCGAAGCCGAGCGCGCTCAAGTCGTTGACGCCTATCGCGAGCGCCTGGGTGAAATCATCTCCGGCACCGTGAAAAAAGTCACCCGCGACAACGTGATCGTCGACCTGGGCAACAACGCCGAGGCGTTGCTGGCCCGCGAGGACATCATCTCCCGCGAAACCTTCCGTGTCGGCGTGCGTCTGCGTGCGCTGCTCAAGGAAATCCGCACCGAAAACCGTGGCCCTCAGTTGATCCTGTCGCGTACCGCGCCGGAAATGCTGATCGAGCTGTTCCGTATCGAAGTGCCGGAAATCGCCGAAGGCCTGATCGAAGTCATGGCTGCGTCCCGCGACCCGGGTTCGCGCGCCAAGATCGCGGTCCGCTCCAAGGACAAGCGCATCGACCCGCAAGGCGCCTGCATCGGTATGCGCGGTTCGCGCGTCCAGGCAGTGTCGGGCGAATTGGGCGGTGAGCGTGTGGACATCGTCCTGTGGGACGACAACCCGGCGCAGTTCGTGATCAACGCCATGTCGCCCGCTGAAGTGGCGGCAATTATCGTTGACGAAGATGCCCATGCCATGGACATCGCCGTTGGCGCAGACAATCTGGCTCAGGCCATTGGTCGTGGTGGTCAGAACGTGCGTCTGGCCAGCCAACTGACCGGCTGGACCCTGAACGTGATGACCGAATCGGACATCCAGGCTAAGCAGCAAGCTGAAACCGGTGACATCCTGCGCAACTTCATCGACGAGCTGGAAGTCGACGAAGAGCTGGCACAGGTGCTGGTAGATGAAGGCTTCACCAGCCTGGAAGAGATTGCCTACGTACCGTTGGAAGAAATGCTCAACATCGACGGCTTTGACGAAGACATCGTCAACGAGCTTCGCGCTCGGGCCAAGGATCGTTTGTTGACTAAAGCCATCGCTACTGAGGAAAAGCTGGCAGACGCCCATCCGGCCGAAGACCTGCTCTCGCTTGAGGGTATGGACAAGGATTTGGCGATGGAACTGGCGGTGCGCGGCGTAATTACCCGCGAAGACCTGGCCGAGCAGTCTATTGACGATCTGCTCGACATCGACGGCATTGACGATGATCGTGCCGGCAAGTTGATCATGGCCGCCCGAGCCCATTGGTTCGAGTAACTAGGCGCGGCCTGAGGAGAGAAGTGCATGACGCAAGTCACGGTGAAACAACTGGCCGATGAGGTCAAAACACCGGTAGAGCGCCTGTTGCAGCAGATGCGTGAGGCAGGTCTGCCGCACACCGCCGCCGATGAAGGTGTGAGCGACAGTGAGAAGCAGTCTTTGCTGACTCACTTGAAGAGCAGCCACAAGGCGAAAGTGGAAGAACCGCGCAAGATTACATTGCAGCGCAAAACCACCAGCACCCTGCGTGTCGCTGGTAGCAAGAGCATCAGCGTTGAAGTACGCAAGAAGAAAGTCTTCGTACAACGCAGCCCGGAAGAAATCGAAGCCGAGCGCAAACGCGAACTGGAAGAACGTCGCGCAGTAGAAAATGCTGCTCGTCAGAAGGCTGAAGAAGAAGCCAAGCGTCGCGCCGAAGAAGAAGCGCGTCGCCAGCCTGCTGCTGCGCAACCTGCTGCCACTGAAGCGGTCGCCGCGCCTAGCGCGCCAGTAGAAGCTGTGCGTGAGGCCGCTCCGGTTGCCCCGGCGCCAGCCCCTGCTGCCGACGCTCGCAAACGTGACGAACCTCGTCGTCCGGACAAACCACGTGCTGACGATAACAATCGTCGCGGTGGTGGTGGCGATGGCGAGCGCAAAAACGCTCCGCATCGCGCTTCGGTGAAAGAGAAAGCGCCTGCTCCCCGCGTTGCCCCACGTACTACCGACGAAGAAAGCGATGGCTTCCGTCGTGGTGGTCGCGGCAAGGCCAAGCTGAAAAAACGCAACGCCCACGGTTTCCAGAGCCCAACCGGCCCTGTCGTGCGTGAAGTGAAGATCGGCGAGACCATCACTGTTGGCGACCTCGCTCAGCAGATGTCGGTCAAGGCTGCTGAAATCATCAAGTTCATGTTCAAGCTGGGTACTCCGGCCACCATCAACCAGGTACTGGATCAGGAAACTGCTCAACTGGTTGCTGAAGAGCTGGGCCACAAAGTGACCCTGGTCAGCGACACCGCCCTGGAAGATTCCCTGGCCGAGTCCCTGAAGTTTGAAGGTGAAGCAGTATCCCGTGCGCCAGTCGTGACCGTAATGGGCCACGTTGACCACGGTAAGACTTCCCTGCTCGACTACATCCGTCGTGCCAAGGTTGCTGCTGGCGAAGCCGGTGGTATCACCCAGCACATCGGCGCATACCACGTTGAAACCGACCGTGGCATGGTGACGTTCCTCGATACCCCAGGCCACGCCGCGTTTACCGCAATGCGTGCCCGTGGTGCCAAGGCGACCGACATCGTGATCCTGGTGGTTGCGGCGGACGACGGCGTAATGCCACAAACCATCGAGGCTGTTCAGCACGCTCAGGCGGCTGGCGTTCCTCTGGTGGTTGCAGTGAACAAAATCGACAAGCCGGGCGCCGATCTCGATCGCATCCGTAGCGAACTGTCGGTTCACGGCGTGACTTCTGAAGAGTGGGGTGGCGACACTCCATTCGTACCGGTCTCTGCGAAGATGGGTACCGGCGTTGACGAACTGCTCGAAGCCGTTCTGTTGCAAGCCGAAGTGCTGGAACTGACCGCTACGCCATCGGCTCCTGGCCGTGGTGTCGTGGTTGAATCGCGCCTCGACAAGGGCCGTGGCCCGGTTGCAACCGTCCTGGTTCAAGACGGTACCCTGCGCCAAGGCGACATGGTCCTGGTCGGTTCGAACTACGGCCGTGTACGTGCCATGCTCGACGAGAACGGCAAGCCAATCAAGGAAGCAGGTCCTGCTATCCCAGTCGAGATCCTCGGCCTGGACGGTACTCCGGACGCTGGTGACGAGATGAGCGTGGTAGCCGACGAGAAGAAAGCCCGTGAAGTGGCTCTGTTCCGTCAAGGCAAGTTCCGCGAAGTCAAACTGGCCCGTGCTCACGCCGGCAAGCTGGAAAACATCTTCGAGAACATGGGCCAGGAAGAGAAGAAGACGCTTAACATCGTCCTCAAATCTGACGTACGTGGTTCCCTCGAAGCGTTGAACGGCGCCCTGAACGGCCTGGGTAACGACGAAGTGCAAGTGCGCGTTGTCGGTGGCGGTGTCGGTGGTATCACCGAGTCCGACGCCAACCTGGCACTGGCTTCCAACGCTGTACTGTTCGGCTTCAACGTGCGTGCCGATGCCGGCGCTCGCAAGATCGTCGAGCAGGAAGGCCTGGACATGCGTTACTACAACGTCATCTACGACATCATCGAAGACGTCAAGAAAGCCCTCACCGGCATGCTTGGCAGTGACGTTCGGGAGAACATCCTGGGTATCGCCGAAGTTCGTGACGTGTTCCGCTCGCCGAAATTCGGCGCGATCGCCGGTTGCATGGTGGTTGAAGGCACCGTGTACCGTAACCGTCCAATCCGTGTACTGCGTGAAGACATCGTTATCTTCGAAGGCGAGCTGGAATCCCTGCGCCGCTTCAAGGATGACGCTTCCGAAGTACGTGCCGGCATGGAATGCGGTATCGGCGTCAAGAGCTACAACGACGTCAAGGTTGGCGACAAGATCGAAGTCTTCGAGAAGGTTCAGGTTGCTCGCAGCCTCTAACTCGCGCACTTCCGGAGCCACGCGGCGTGTGGGCATGCAAATGCCCCGCGCAGCGTACGGACTCTAAACGCAACGCCCGGTCTGGCTTTTGTCAGGCCGGGCGTTTGCCGCTTTCAGACCTCACGGGTTTCACCGTGTGGCAGTAACAGGTAACAAGACATGGCAAAAGAATACAGCCGTACCCAGCGTATCGGCGATCAGATGCAGCGTGAGCTGGCCCAACTGATCCGTCGCGAAGTCAAAGACCCCCGTGTTGGCCTGGTCACCATTACCGCCGTTGAAGTGAGCCGTGACGTGGGTCACGCCAAGATCTTCATCACCGTGATGGGCCAGGACAGCAGCGAAGAAATCGCGCAAAGCATCAAGGTGCTCAACTCCGCCGCAGGTTTCCTGCGTATGCAGTTGGCCCGCGAAATGAAGCTGCGCAGTGTTCCCCAGTTGCACTTCCACTACGACGAAAGCGTCGTGCGTGGCGCGCACCTGTCGGCACTGATCGAGCGCGCCGTGGCTGAAGACAGCCAGCACCCGTCCACACCTGAAGACGCCAAGGAGTAAGCGGTGGCTCAGGTCAAACGTATCCGTCGCAACGTCAGCGGCATCATTCTGCTCGACAAGCCCATTGGCTTCACCTCCAATGCCGCGTTGCAGAAGGTTCGCTGGCTGCTCAATGCCGAAAAGGCCGGGCACACCGGCAGCCTCGACCCGCTGGCCACCGGCGTGTTGCCGTTGTGCTTTGGCGAGGCCACCAAGTTCTCGCAATACCTGCTCGATTCCGACAAGGGTTACGAAACCCTGATGCAACTGGGCAAGACCACCACCACGGCCGATGCCGAGGGTGATGTGCTGCAGGTTCGCGACGTGACCGTTGGTCGCTCTGATATCGAGGCTGCGTTACCCGGTTTTCGTGGGCAAATCAGTCAGATACCGCCGATGTACTCGGCTCTCAAGCGTGATGGGCAACCCCTTTACAAGCTGGCACGTGCGGGCGAAGTAGTGGAGCGCGAAGCGCGTTCTGTTACTATTGCGCGCTTGGAATTGCTCGCCTGTGAAGGTGACACCGCGCGCCTGGCCGTGGACTGCAGCAAAGGCACCTATATCCGTACCCTGGTGGAAGATATTGGTGAACATCTTGGTTGCGGTGCGTACGTTGCAGAGCTGCGACGCACACAGGCTGGCCCTTTCACCCTGGCCCAGACGGTCACGCTGGAAGAGTTGGAAGCGGTACACGCCGAAGGCGGCAACGAAGCGGTTGATCGCTTCCTGATGCCATCGGACAGCGGTTTGCTGGATTGGCCATTGCTGCACTTCTCGGAGCACAGCGCGTTCTACTGGCTCAACGGCCAGCCGGTACGTGCCCCGGATGCTCCGAAGTTCGGCATGGTGCGGGTACAGGATCATAACGGTCGCTTCATCGGTATCGGTGAAGTGAGTGAAGACGGGCGCATCGCGCCACGTCGACTGATTCGGTCAGAATGACCGAACGAGTGTGGCTGTTAACAGGCACGGTCAACACTCATTTTTAGATACAGGGATTTGTCCCTGGCCTGTTGAAACTGCCCTTTGGGTGGTTTCCTGAAAAAGGATTGCCTCATGGCTCTCGACGTTCAAGAAAAAGCACAAATCGTTGCTGACTATCAGCAAGCTGTTGGTGACACTGGTTCGCCAGAAGTGCAAGTTGCACTGCTGACCCACAACATCAACAAGCTGCAAGGTCACTTCAAGGCCAACGGTAAAGATCACCACTCCCGTCGTGGTCTGATCCGCATGGTAAACCAGCGCCGTAAGCTGCTGGACTACCTGAAAGGCAAGGATCTGGGTCGTTATCAGACTCTGATCGGTCGCCTGGGTCTGCGTCGCTAATAAGCGATTGCGCTAGAGGTTGGTTGTCTGCCGTGTGTCAGTGGGATTCCCGCTGGCTCATGGTAGGCTCCCAGCCTCAAGTTTTATCTGGATACACGTTTTACCCCTGGACCTGGTTCGGGCCGATTCCCGACATTGCCCAAGAATTTCGCAAGAAGACAAGTTCCCCCAAGAGCCACAAAGAAGGTAGGACACCGTGAACCCGGTTATCAAAAAATTCCAGTTCGGTCAGTCGACCGTTACCCTCGAGACAGGCCGTATCGCCCGTCAAGCCTCCGGCGCAGTGCTGGTTACCGTTGACGACGACGTTACCGTTCTGGTGACCGTGGTTGGTGCCAAGACCGCTGACCCGAGCAAAGGCTTCTTCCCTCTGTCCGTTCACTACCAGGAAAAGACTTACGCTGCCGGTAAGATCCCTGGCGGTTTCTTCAAGCGCGAAGGCCGTCCTTCCGAGAAAGAAACCCTGACTTCCCGACTGATCGACCGTCCGATCCGTCCGCTGTTCCCAGAAGGCTTCATGAACGAAGTGCAGGTTGTCTGCACCGTCGTTTCCACCAGTAAGAAGACCGATCCGGACATCGCTGCGATGATCGGTACCTCGGCTGCCCTGGCTATCTCCGGCATTCCTTTCGATGGCCCGATCGGCGCTGCCCGCGTTGCGTTCCACGAAAGCACCGGCTACCTGCTGAACCCGACTTACGAGCAACTGAAAGCTTCGAGCCTGGACATGGTCGTTGCCGGTACCTCGGAAGCCGTATTGATGGTTGAATCGGAAGCCAAAGAGCTGACCGAAGACCAGATGCTGGGCGCCGTACTGTTCGCCCACGACGAGTTCCAGGCTGTCATCAAGGCTGTCACCGAGCTGGCTGCCGAAGCGGCCAAGCCAACCTGGACCTGGGCGCCACAAGCTGAAGCCACTGAACTGCTGGGCGCTATCCGCTCCGAGTTCGGCGCTGCCATCTCCGATGCCTACACCATCACCGTCAAGGCCGACCGTTATGCGCGCCTGGGCGAGCTGAAGGATCAGGTTGTGGCCAAACTGTCCGGTGAGGAAGGCCAGCCTTCCTCCAGCGACGTCAAAGCGGCTTTCGGCGAGATCGAATACCGCACCGTTCGCGAAAACATCGTAAACGGCAAGCCACGTATCGACGGCCGCGACACCCGCACCGTACGTCCGCTGAACATCGAAGTCGGCGTTCTGCCGAAGACTCACGGTTCGGCGCTGTTCACCCGTGGTGAAACCCAGGCCCTGGTAGTCGCGACCCTGGGTACTGCCCGTGACGCGCAGCTGCTGGACACCCTGGAAGGCGAGAAAAAAGACCCGTTCATGCTGCACTACAACTTCCCTCCGTTCTCGGTGGGCGAGTGTGGTCGCATGGGTGGCGCTGGTCGTCGCGAAATCGGCCACGGCCGTCTGGCGCGCCGTTCGGTACAGGCCATGCTGCCTGCTGCTGACGTGTTCCCTTACACCATCCGTGTTGTGTCGGAAATCACCGAGTCCAACGGTTCCAGCTCCATGGCTTCCGTTTGCGGTGCTTCCCTGGCGCTGATGGACGCTGGTGTGCCGATGAAGGCGCCGGTTGCCGGTATCGCCATGGGCCTGGTTAAAGAAGGCGAGAAGTTCGCCATCCTGACCGACATCCTGGGCGACGAAGACCACCTGGGCGACATGGACTTCAAAGTAGCTGGTACCGCCAAGGGTGTGACCGCGCTGCAGATGGACATCAAGATCAAAGGCATCACCGAAGAAATCATGGAAATCGCCCTGGGCCAAGCCCTGGAAGCGCGCCTGAACATCCTCGGCCAGATGAACCAGATCATTGGTCAGTCCCGTACCGAACTGTCGGAAAATGCTCCGACCATGATCGCGATGAAAATCGACACCGACAAAATCCGTGATGTCATCGGTAAAGGCGGCGCGACCATCCGTGCTATCTGCGAAGAAACCAAGGCTTCGATCGACATCGAGGACGACGGTTCGATCAAGATCTTCGGCGAAACCAAGGAAGCGGCTGAGGCAGCACGCCAGCGCGTCCTGGGCATCACCGCTGAAGCCGAGATCGGCAAGATCTACGTCGGCAAGGTTGAGCGCATCGTCGACTTCGGCGCATTCGTGAACATCCTGCCGGGCAAAGACGGTCTGGTTCACATCTCCATGCTGAGCGACGCTCGCGTTGAGAAAGTGACCGACATTCTGAAAGAAGGCCAGGAAGTGGAAGTGCTGGTACTGGACGTGGACAACCGCGGCCGTATCAAGCTGTCCATCAAGGACGTAGCAGCAGCCAAGGCTTCGGGCGTTTAATCACCCCAGGCTTTACGCTGAAAAAAAGGACCCTTCGGGGTCCTTTTTTATGGGCGCGGGAAAGTGAAGGGAAATCAGCCATTTACCCCGAGCCAAAAGCCGCAACTTGCATGCAGGCACGATGGGCTTCATGCAAGTTGCACGATTTCGAAAATCGCACATTTTTATAAGTCATTGTTTTATAAGGACTTAATTATCAGTCACGACTTGGCACACTGCCTGCAATATCCCTGTTAACGCTGCAGCATCAAGGTTCATGTGCTGCGGACTTTTAATAAAACAGGAGTTACTCGTATGAAGAAGTTCGCTCTCGCTACTGCTACCGCTCTGACTCTGGCCATGGGTGCTAACGTAGCCTTTGCTCAGACTTCCCAAGCCCCTATGACTTTGGCGGCGGGTGAAGCGACCAAGGCCAAAGAAAGCGTTTCGGATACTTGGATCACTACCAAAGTTAAATCCGATCTGCTGACCGAGAAAGGCATTCCTGGCTCGGACATCAAGGTTGAAACCAACAAAGGCGTGGTTTCCCTGTCGTCCACAGTCGCTATCTCTGATTCGCAAAAAGCCACTGCTGTAGCGATCACCAAGAAAATCAAAGGTGTCACCGCCGTTTCCGCTGATGGCCTGTTGGCTGGCGGCGCGACCAAGGCTGACGGCATCGACAAGACCAAAGGCGCGGCTGCCAGCGCTAAAGAGTCGACCTCTGATACCTGGATAACCACCAAAGTGAAAGCTGATCTGGTAACCGAGAAAGGCATTCCTGGCACCGACATCAAAGTCGAAACCAACAAAGGTGTTGTTTCCCTGTCTTCGGCCGTAGCGGTCACTGAAGCCCAGAAAACCACCGCGGTGAACATCACCAAGAAAATCAAAGGCGTTAAGGCTGTATCGGCCGATGGCCTGAAAGCAGAGTAAATACTGAAGGATTCGTCTTGAACTAGACGGCGGCGGCTAAGGGTGAGTTAGATATCCACCCGATGCACCTCTTGAGTTCATGCGACCGACCACAGGGATGTGGTCATTACAGGCCCCGGCACTCGTGTCGGGGCCTGTTCTATTTTAGGCTGGAGAAAAACCTGACCACAACAGAGATCCAATGTGGGAGCGGGCTTGCCCGCGAAGGCGTCGTGTCAGCTAACCGATGGGTCGACTGATTCACCGCATTCGCGGGCAAGCCCGCTCCCACAGTTGGATGAGGTGCTTAGGAGGTTACTCAGCATCCAGATGCATCGGGGTCACCACTCGACCATCTTTCTCCGCCTGCCCCAGGTTCGCATCAATGAAGTACACCCGTTCATCTTCAAGCTGCCCCTTGTCCACCAAGTAGTCCTTGATCGTGCTGGCGCGGTCCTGGCCCAGCTGACGCAGCAAGACGTCACTGGTGCTCCAGAACTTGATCACGCCCTCACGCAGCTTCGCAGAGCGGTCGTCGTTGCTCAGGTCTTTCCACTCCGCTGGCGGTTGTTGCTTCAGGCGTGTGCGATAAATGCCTTCCAGCAGCGGCGCTTTCTCTTTCTCCGGTACGACCAACAGCGAGGCCTGCGCCGGGACCTTGTCGCCACGGCGTTGCAGGATCTTGTAGTAGTTGTATTGGTATTCACGCTCCAGGCGCTGTGCGGCCAGGAATGGGCCGTCGCTGCTGGCGGCTGCAGTGCCTTCGATTTCCAGGCGTAGGGCTGGACGTTCTTTCAATGCTTTGGCCAGGCTGTTCAAGGCGCCTTCGGCATCCTTGCTCAAATCGCTGGAACCCGCGGCGAAGGACACGTTGCCCAAATCCTCAGCACCGCCGCCTGAGATCAGCCCACCAATGAACTTGAACGGCGCCGTCGCCGCACGTACCACCAAGTTGCGCAGGGTCTGCCACACAATCGGCATCACGCTGAATTGCGGGTTGTTCAAGTCGCCGGTCACCGGCAGCTCGATGGAGATTTTGCCATCGCTGTCCTTGAGCAAGGCAATTGCCAGGCGGATCGGCAGGTCCACGGCGTCCGCACTGTCGACTTTTTCACCCAGCTGCAATTGCTCGACCACCACTTTGTTTTCGGCTTTCAGCTGGCCCTTGGTGATTACATAGTGCAGGTCGAGGTTCAGCCGGCCTTTGCGGATACGGAAGCCAGCGAACTTGCCGGAGTAGGGGGTCAGAGTCGTCAGTTCGACACGCTTGAAGCTGGTGGCGATATCCAGCGCCGCCATCGGGTCGAAAGGGTTCACGCTGCCCTTGATGGTCACAGGTGCATAGCGGTCCACCTTGCCGTTGATATTGACGCTGGCGGGCTTGGCCTGGCGACTGTCAATGGTGCCGATTTGGCCGTTGAGCTGTTGGATCGCCGTGGCGAAGTTGGGTGTCAGGCTGAAGTCGGCAAAGTTGGCCGACCCGTCATTGATCGCAATTTGCCCGATACGAATGCCCAACGGCTTTTCCTTGCTGGCGGGCTTGGATGTTTTGTCGGCGGGTTGCGGGATCAACAGGTCATCAACGTTGGTGGTGCGGTCATCGTTGATCATGAAGCGCACATACGGTTGCAGCAGGTTGACCTTGTCGATCGACAGGCTGTCGCCATGCTGGTAGTTCACGCCCTCCAGTACCAGGCGCTGCCATTTGACGAAGTCGCGGGTCTTGAGGGTATCCAGGGTATGCAGTTGATCGACCTGCGCCCGGCCGGTGACCTGCAGTTTCAGCGGGTCCGCGCTTTTGAGGTTCACGTCCAGGTTGCTGCCCAACATGCCGCTGCGCAGTTCCAGGCGAATGAACGGGCTGATGTAGGACTGGGCGACCCGCAGGTCGATGTCCTGGGTGTTCACTTTAAGCTTGGCGCTGATCGGGTTGAGGTTCACTTCGCCGGTCGCGAGGATCTTGCCTTGCTTGCCCAGCCCCGTGTCGACCTTCAAGGTGAAGGGGCTCTGGTTGAGGCTGTCGAAGTTCTGTACATCGACATTCAGCGGGCCCAGTTCCAGCGCGACGGCAGGTTTGACCTGGCGGTCGGCCAGGTGCACCTGATAATTGCGCAGTTGCACGTCCTTGAGCAGCACCTGCCAGGGTTTGCTCGGCGCGGCAGGTTCAGGTTTGGGCGAGTCAGCGGTGGCCGGTGCGGTGGCGGGTTCCGCCTTGGCCGGTTTACTCGGTTGACTGGCAAACAGCTTCTGCCAGTCCAGTTGCCCATCGGCTTCGCGGGCGGCCCAGGTTTCGAGCTTGTTACTGCGAATCTTGCCAACCACTACTTGCTGCTTGGCCAGGTCCACCGTGGTTTCGCTGACGTCCAGGCGCTCCAGACGTGCCAGCGGGCGGCCATCGGGGGCCTTGATCGCAAACGGCGCGATGCTCGCAGCGGTGTTGGTCAGGTTGAGTTCGGTCTCTTTGGCCAGGCTGAATTTATAGTCGGTGCTGAAATTCAACACACCGTCTTCAAGTACCAATGGCAAGGCATCGCGTACGTACGGCCACCAAGCTTTCATCTTGCCGTCGGTGACTTTCAGGGTGCCCTCGGAGGTGATCGGCACCAGGCTGAAATTGCCTTTCCAGTCGATTTGCCCGCCTTCGGGGCCTGCGGCCACCAACGTCATGTCGGCGTTGTCTTCAGGCAGGGTGCTGAGGTTTTTCAGCTCGAAGTCGAGTTTGTCGTAGAGAAATTCGATCGGCTCGCTGGGGCGCAGATCCTGGAAATGCACATAGCCGCTCGCCAGCTTGATGCGTTCGATGCGCAGCGGGAACGGTTTGGCGTTGGGATCGGCCGGGGTCGGCTCGCTCGGCGGCAGCTTGAACAGTTGCGCCAGGTTCAGTTGCCCGGACTTGTCGAACAGCAGCTCGGTCTTGGGCTTGTCCAGCTCGACGTCCGCCAGGTGCAAGGCGCGGGTCCAGAGGCTGTCGATCTGCAGGTTGGCGTAAAGGCGCTCGAAGCCGACTTGTTCCTTGCCGGGTTCACCGATTTGCAGGCCCCACACGGTCAGCTCCAGGCTGAACGGGTTGAGCTCGATACGCTCGATGCGCGCCGGCACCGTGGCGTAATGGGCCAACTGTTGGTTGGCGATGCGAAGCGCAATGCCGGGCAAAATCAAAAAGCCCAGCAAGCTGTACAGAGCCAGAGCAGTCAACAAGGCGCCGATGGCGCGAATCAATCCTTTGGGCATGGGTGACGCCATCTGTGTCGAACGAGAGTGCCTTGGAGTATGGCACGGGTTTTCGGTTCCGAAGAACAGGCTCCGTTGGGATAAGTCTTACAGTTGCAGGATCAGGGTTTTCAACGGAGGCTGCTGGTCCCGGGACGGGAAGTCAGCCCCAGGCGTCATGACGGTCCACTCGCGGACCGGGCGACCGGCTTTTTCGGCGCAGCGCAGCACCTGTTCGCGCCAGTCATCCATGCTGACTTTAGCCAGATTGTTGCAGCAGATCAGCACGCCGTTGTCGGCGGTGGCCAACAGTGCCGGCTTGAGCAGGCTTTGGTAGTCGCGCAACAAATCGACGGTGCCGAAAGCGCTCTTGGCCCATGCCGGAGGGTCGAGCAACACCAGGTCATATTGACGCTGTTCGAGGCGTGGGTAGCTCGGCAGCTTCTGGCCGCGCCGCTGGGTGATCGGCAGCCCAGCCAGTTGGCGAATCGCCGGGAAGTAATCGGACTGCACGAACTCCATGGTCGGCAGTTGCGGGTTTAACAGGCCGTTTTCGCGCCCGACCGCCAGGTTGCCCTCGGCAAAGTCCAGGTTGCACACCTCTCGCGCACCTCCGGCTGCCGCGCTCAAGCCCACGCCACAGGTGTAGGCGAACAGGTTCAGCACGCTCTTGCCGGCGCTGTGCGCCTTGACCCAACCGCGCGTGTTGCGCAAATCGAGGAACAGCAGCGGGTCTTGCCCGGCATGACGACCGCGCACACGGTAGTTCAGGCCCCACTCCTGACCAACCAGGTCCACCAGTGCCGCAGGTTCGGCGCGGTACACCGTGTCTTCACGGTCGATCCGCGAATTGCCACGGGAGCGGTCGTTGTAGACCAGCAATAATTCCAGGCCCATGTACTGGTTGATCAGTTGATGCAGGTCCAGCAGGTCGGCGGTTTCCAGCGACTGGTGGAAGCTTTGCACCAGCAGTTGCGGACCATAGCGGTCGATGGTCAGGCCACCGGCGCCCTCCTGGCTGCCATGGAACAGCCGGTAGCAGTCGGTGCCTTGGGCGTGCAGCTCGTTGATCAGGTCTTGGCGATAGTCGAGGGCGGCGCGCAGCGCCTGATTCAGGGGAGACATGGAGCGCGCCTTGCTGGGAAAAGAGGGCGCGAAGTTTAACAGTTATGCGGCGTTGCCTACATCAACCCCATCCGCCGATGGGCGCGTTGCACCGAACCATTGCGCATGGCCCAGCGCAGCAATGGTGCACTGCGTCTTACCCCGGCGCGGATCATCTGGCGCTGCAACGGGCTTTGGTGCTGTTCGAGCATCGCACTGGCCCACTCCGGCAGCAGATCGATCCCGGCCTGCATCATCAAGCTGCCAAAGGGCTTGGCCAGGGTGCTGGGGGCGGGCGCATTGACCAGCAGGCGCAACACTTCGCGACTGCGTTCGTCGCACAACAGTTGAGGGCGGATACGCTCCAGATAATCCGAAACGTCCTGCCGTGAACGGGGAACATGCCGCGCGCCCAGGCGTTCAGCCACCAAGGCGATTTCGCTGTAGTAGCGGTCCTGATCCCGCCCCGAGAGATGAGGGTTGCGATAGCGCAGGTGCGCCGCCAGAAAATTGCTGACTTCCGCCACGTGCACCCAGGTCAGCAACTCTGGGTCGCTGGCCGCGTAAGGCCGCCCGTCCGGCGCGTGGCCGACCACTTGCAGGTGAATGGTGCGTACTTTCTCGATCAGCCATTCGGCGTCTTGGCGTGAGCCGAAGGTGGTGCCGGAGATGAACTGCGAGGTGCGCCGCAAACGCCCGAGCATGTCCTGGCGGAAATTCGAATGGTCCCACACACCCGCCAGGGCCAGTGGGTGCAAGGCTTGCAACATCAAGGCGCTGATGCCGCCGATCAACATGCTGCTGAAGTCGCCATGCACTTGCCAGCTCACCGAGTCGGGCCCGAACAGGCCAGGATCGCCCTTGGGGTTTTCCAGGTCCAGTTGGCCCAGTGACAAGCCGGTGAGGCTCATCAACTGGGTTTCGATACGGCTGCGGATAAATTCCATGGCGACTCAAGGGTTCCTATCGGTTCAGGCGTTTGTCGATCAGGCCGTCCACCACGCTCGGGTCGGCCAGGGTCGAGGTGTCGCCCAGGCTGTCGAGTTCGTTGCAGGCGATCTTGCGCAAGATACGCCGCATGATCTTGCCGGAGCGGGTTTTTGGCAGGGCTGGCGCCCATTGGATCAGTTCCGGCTTGGCAAAGCTGCCGATTTCCTTGCTGACCAGTTCCAGCAGGTGTTTTTTCAGTGTGTCGCTGGGTTCTACGCCATTCATGGGGGTGACGAAGGCATAGATGCCCTGGCCCTTGACGTCGTGGGGGTAACCCACCACTGCGGCTTCGGCGACCTGGTCGTGCAGCACCAGCGCGCTCTCTACTTCGGCGGTGCCGATACGGTGGCCGGACACGTTGATCACATCATCGATGCGCCCGGTGATCCAGTAGTCGCCATCCTCATCGCGGCGAGCGCCATCGCCGGTGAAGTAGTAGCCGGGGTAGGGTTTGAAGTAGGTGTCGATCATGCGCTGCGGATCGCCATAGACACTGCGGATCTGCCCGGGCCAACTGGCCTTGATCGCCAATACGCCGCTGCCGGCGCCGTGCAGCACCTTGCCGTGTTCATCCAACAGCACCGGCTGCACGCCGAACATCGGCTGGGTGGCGCAACCGGGCTTGATGCGCTGTGCGCTGACCAAGGGGCTGAGCATGATGCCGCCCGTTTCGGTCTGCCACCAGGTGTCGACGATGGGGCAGCGCTGCTCGCCCACGGCATTGAAATACCAGTCCCAGGCTTCCGGGTTGATCGGTTCGCCGACGCTGCCCAGCAGCCGCAGGCTCGCCCGGGAGGTGTTTTCCAGCGGGCCGTGGCCCTCACGCATCAAGGCGCGCAAGGCGGTGGGCGCGGTGTAGAAGATATTCACCTGGTGTTTATCGATCACTTGCCAGAAGCGCGAGCTGTCCGGGTAGCTGGGCACCCCTTCGAACATCAGTGAGGTGGCGCCATTGGCCAGCGGGCCGTACACGATGTAGCTGTGGCCGGTGACCCAGCCCACGTCGGCAGTACACCAGAACACTTCGCCGTCGCGGTAGTCGAGCACGTACTTGAAGGTCATCGCCGCCTGCAGCAGATAGCCACCGGTGGTGTGCAGCACGCCCTTGGGTTTGCCGGTGCTGCCGGAGGTGTAGAGGATGAACAGCGGGTCTTCGGCGTCCATTGGCTCGGGCGGGCAGTCGTCGCTGGCGGCCTCCAGGGCGAACTGATAGTTGAGGTCGCGGCCTTCGCTCCAGTTAATGGTTGCTCCGGTGCGTTCCACCACCAGCACCGTGCTCACATTCGGGCAACTGGCCAGTGCCTTGTCAACGTTCTGTTTCAGCGCCACCGGCTTGCCACCGCGTACGCCTTCGTCAGCGGTGATCACGGTGCGACAGTCGGCGTCGAGAATGCGGTCGCGCAGCGCGTCGGGCGAGAACCCGCCAAACACGACGGAGTGCACGGCACCAATACGCGTACAGGCCAGCATCGCGTAGGCTGCTTCCGGGATCATTGGCATGTAGATGCACACGCGGTCGCCTTTCTTCACGCCACGGCTTTTCAGCACATTGGCCAGGCGGCATACGTTTTGGTGCAGTTGGCGGTAGGTGATTGTGGATGATGTTGTCGGGTCATCGCCTTCCCAGATGAAGGCCGGTTGATCGGCACGTTGTGCCAGGTGACGGTCGATGCAGTTGTAGCTGACGTTCAGCTGAGCACCGGCAAACCATTGCGCTGCGCCGGTCTTGATGTCTGAGATTTGAACGGTGTGCCAGGGTTTGATCCAGTCAAGGAAGCCCTTGGCCTGTTCGGCCCAGAAGGTGTCGGGCTGTTCGATGGACTGGCGATAGAGACGCTTGTAGTCCTCTTGGCTGAGCTGCGCAGCTCGGCGGACGGCATCGGCGGTGGGAAATGAGCTGATATCGAACATGAGCGGTCCTTATTCTTGTTTTAGGGACAAGAGGGGAGCGCCCTGTGTGTAGGAGCCGGCTTGTCGAATCGTCGCACCGCGGCGATGGCGATCTTTCGGACGCCATCGCCGGCAAGCCGGCTCCTACACAGGAAGGTGTGCTCCCGCCATTTCAGACCATCAGTGTAGTGCCGATCCCTTAGCCGCGGTGACGACCACGGAAGTAGTTGATCAGGCCCTGGGTCGAAGCGTCCTCGGCCGAGGTTTCTTCGGCGCCGGTCAGGCGGTTGTACACGCCTTTGCCCAGCTCTTTACCCAGCTCCACACCCCATTGGTCGAAGGCGTTGATGCCCCAGATCACGCTCTGCACAAACACTTTGTGTTCATACATGGCGACCAGCGCGCCCAAGCGGCGCGGGCTGATGCGCTCAACCACCAGGGTGTTGCTCGGACGGTTGCCCGGGATCACCTTGTGCGGGGCCAGCTTCTGAACTTCGGCTTCCGGGATGCCCTTGTCGCGCAGCTCGGCTTCGGCTTCGGCGCGGGTCTTGCCGAGCATCAGCGCCTGGCTCTGGGACAGGCAGTTGGCGTACAGCCACTGGTGGTGGTCAGAGACCGGGTTGAAGCTGACGATCGGCACGATGAAGTCGGCCGGGATCAGTTGGGTCCCTTGGTGCAGCAACTGGTGGTACGCGTGCTGACCGTTGCAGCCGACGCCGCCCCAGATCACCGGGCCGGTATCGGTGGACACGGGCGTGCCGTCCTGGCGCACGCTTTTGCCGTTGGATTCCATGTCCAGCTGTTGCAGGTGCTTGGTGATGTTACGCAGGTAGTGGTCGTACGGCAGGATCGCGTGGCTCTGCGCGCCCCAGAAGTTGCCGTACCACACGCCCAGCAGGCCCAGCAGCACGGGCATGTTCTGTTCGAACGGCGCGTTCTGGAAATGCTGGTCCATGGTGTAGGCACCGGACAGCAACTCCTTGAAGTTGGACATGCCGATGGCCAGCGCGATAGGCAAGCCGATGGCCGACCACAGCGAGTAACGGCCGCCAACCCAGTCCCACATCGGGAAGATGTTCTCCTCGCGGATACCGAAGGCCACGGCCGCGGCGTTGTTGCTCGATACGGCGATGAAGTGGCGGTACAGCTCGGCTTCCGAGCCCCCCTGGGCCAGGTACCAGGCACGGGCGGCCTGGGCGTTCTTCAGGGTTTCCAGGGTGTTGAAGGATTTCGACGAAACGATGAACAGCGTGGTCTCGGCGCGCAGCTTCATGGTCAGCTCGTGGAACTCGCTGCCGTCGATGTTCGCCAGGTAATGGCAGCGCACGCCTTTGTGGGCGTAGGACAACAGCGCTTCGGACACCAGCTCCGGGCCGAGGAACGAACCACCGATGCCGATGTTCACCACGTCGGTGATCGGCTTCTCGGTGTAGCCACGCCACAGGCCGTCGTGGATACGGCCGACCAAGTCAGTGATCTGGTTCAGCACCTTGTGCACGTCCGGCATGATGTTCACGCCGTTGACCGACAGCTTGTCGCCCACTGGGCGGCGCAAGGCGGTGTGCAGGGCAGGGCGGCCCTCGGAAGAGTTGACCGGCTCGCCTGCATACAGCGAGTTAATCGCATCTTTAAGACCGACTTCCTTGGCCAAACCCACCAGCAAGTCGCGGGTTTCGCTGGTGATCAGGTTTTTCGAGTAATCGAGGAAAAGTCCGCAGCTGCTCAAGGTGAACTGGGAGAAACGCTGAGGATCGGCATTGAACGCTTCGCGCATGCTGAAATCCTGCATGGCTTGGCGATGTTGATTGAGCGCTTGCCAGGCGGGCAGAGCGGTAACGTCATGAGGAGTGCGGTAGTACGCCATCGCTGCGGGTTTCCTTTTATTACGGGGACTGCCTTTAGGACACTTCAAAGTCCGGAACGTCCTGCTTTGTTCAAGCGGCCGACCCCGGACAGCGCTAACCAAGAGCGCAGGGCGATTACATTAAACCTAGCGTGTGAATATGTCTTGGCTTTGTCTGCGCTGTAGCCGGTACTTTTTTATACCGGCACAGCGGACAGGGCAACAGACGTGCTGTTTTTGAGGTGGGAAAAGGCGGGGAGTGTCAGGCCAGGTTCAGGTGCAGGTTGTCGATCAAGCGCGTGGCGCCCAGGTAGGCGGCCACCAGGATCACGATGTCGCGGTCCTCGGCCGTGGCGGGCCGCAGGTGCGCGCCTTGGCGAACTTCGAGGTAGTCGATGCGCAAGCCGGCGGCTTCGATCTGCTGGACCTGCTCGGCGCGCAGCTTGGCGAAATCATGCTCACCGGCTTTGATCGCCTCGGCAATCTGGCTGAGGCTGCGGTACAGCACCGGGGCAATGGCTCGTTGCTCGTCGGTGAGGTAACCATTGCGCGACGACAGCGCAAGGCCGTCGTCGGCGCGCACGGTGGGCTCGCCGATGATCTGGATAGGCATGTTCAGGTCGTGGACCATGGCGCGGATCACGGCCAGTTGCTGGTAGTCCTTCTGGCCAAACACGGCCATGTCCGGCTGGACCATGTTGAACAGCTTGCTTACCACCGTGGCCACGCCCTCGAAGTGCCCGGGGCGGCTGGCGCCGCACAGGCCTTCGGAGAGTTGCGGCACACTGACGCGCGTCTGGCCGGTCATGCCGCCCGGGTACATTTCTTCGACGGTGGGTGCGAACAGCAGGTTGCAGCCGGCTTGCAGCAGCTTTTCCTGGTCGGCCGCCAAGGTGCGCGGGTACTTGTCCAGGTCTTCGCCGGCGCCGAACTGCAGCGGGTTGACGAAGATGCTCGCCACCACGAAGTCCGCCTGTTGCGCGGCTTTGGTGACCAGAGTGGCGTGGCCGCTGTGCAGGTTGCCCATGGTGGGCACAAAGCCAATGCGTTTGCCGGCGCTGCGGGCGTGGGCCACGGCAGCCCGCAGTTCACGTACGGTTTTTACGGTGTTCATGCAGAGAATCCGTGTTCGACGCCAGGGAAGGTAACGGCTTTGACTTCAGCGACGTAGGCGCTCAAGGCGGCATGGATGCTGTCCTGGCCGGCCATGAAGTTCTTCACGAACTTGGGCACGCGGCCGCTGATCGACAGGCCGAGCATGTCATGCACCACCAGCACTTGGCCGTCGGTGGCCGAACCCGCGCCAATGCCGATGACCGGTACTTTGACGGCCTGGGTGATTTCGGCGGCGAGTTCGCTGGGCACGCACTCCAGCAGGATCATTGCGGCGCCGGCTTGTTCCAGGGCAATCGCGTCGGCACGCATCTGGCGTGCCTGAGCCTCATTACGGCCTTGAACCTTGTAGCCGCCGAGTATGTTCACCGACTGCGGCGTCAGGCCCATATGTGCACACACCGGCACGCCACGTTCCGCCAGCAGACGGATGGACTCGGCGAGCCACACGGCGCCTTCCACTTTGATCATGTGCGCACCGGCTTGCATCAGCTTGCCGGCGTTCTGGAAGGTCTGTTCGAGTGTTGCGTAACCCATGAACGGCAGGTCAGCAATGATGAACGCACCGTCGTTGCCGCGTTTGACGCTGGCAGTGTGGTAAGCGAGGTCATCGGTCGTCACAGGCAGGGTGCTGTCATTCCCTTGAAGAACCATGCCCAGGGAGTCACCCACCAGCAACACCTCCACACCCGCCTGGCAACTGGCGTGGGCGAAGGTGGCGTCGTAGCAGGTCAGCATGGTGATTTTTTCACCTTTGAGCTTGAGGCTCTGCAAGGTGGTCAGGGTAATGTCTGGCATGAAAAGGGTCCTCGTTCAGGCGCTTGGAAACAGCGAGTAACGCGCGTGAGTCTTCGTTTATACAGGCGCACTGTCTTGAGAGCAGTGCTTATAAGGCCTGGATTGCGCCCTTGAGCGCCGTGTTGACGGCAGCGGGACGCCTATAGTCGTGATGGGGACACGGGAAGTCAATTGGATGTGTTACCGCATTGTTACGACGGCGGTGTTACCGCTGTTACTGACGCGATTCAGCAACTTCAGCGGCGTTTTCAGGCTACATGGGATCAAAATGTGGGAGCTGGCTTGCCTGCGATGCAGGCGCCTCGGTCTTTCAGTGAGGCCGAGGTGATGCTATCGCAGGCAAGCCAGCTCCCACATTGACCGAGTCAGTCTTGGGGCAGGCGTTCCAGGCCGACGAATGGGCACGCGGCCAACAGATCGCTGAGCCGCTGACCGTTGGGTAATTGCAACGCGGCCGGTGCCAGCTCAGCCAGCGGATACAGCACAAACGCCCGCAGGTGCATCTGGTAGTGCGGCACCTTCAGGCGCGGTTCGTCGATCAGGCGATCGCCAAACAGCAGGATGTCCAGGTCCAGGGTGCGCGGGCCCCAACGTTCAAGGCGCTCACGGCCCTGATCGTTCTCGATAGCCTGCAAGGCATCGAGCAGTTCCAGCGGCGCGAGGCTGCTGTCCAGGGCGGCCACCGCGTTGGTGTAGCGCGGTTGGCCCGGGAGCAGGGAGTCACTTTGGTAGAAGGCCGACACGCCAGCGACGGATGTGCCGGGCAATTGCGCCAGTGCTTCGATGGCGCTGCGCAATTGCTGGTCCGGGGCAGCCAGGTTGCTGCCCATGCCGATGTAGATGTGCTCCACGTTTATTCGCCCGAAGCGTCAGCCGCACTGCGTTTACGCTTGGTGCCACTGCGACGACGCTTTTTCGGGCCTGCGCCTTCACCGTCACCCTTGCTGCCGAGGTCACGGATCATGTCGCGGCGCTCGCTGTCGTTGGCGTCCTGGTAGTCGGTCCACCAGTCGCCCAGGCCGTCGGTCTGCTCGCCAGCGCTTTCACGCAGCAGCAGGAAGTCGTAGCCCGCACGGAAGCGCGGGTTTTCCAGCAGCAGGTCGGCGCGTTTGCCGCTGCGGCGTGGCAGGCGTTCCTGCATGTCCCAGATCTCGCGGATCGGCATCGTGAAACGCTTCGGAATAGCGATGCGTTGGCACTGCTCGGCGATCAGCTCGTGCGCAGCTTCCTGCATGGCCGGAATCGGCGGCATGCCACGGTCTTGCAGGCGCAACACGCGTTTTGGCAGGGCCGGCCACAACAGGGCGGCAAACAGAAACGCCGGGGTGACCGGTTTGTTCTGCTTGATGCGCAGGTCGGTGTTGATCAGGGCTTCGCTGATCAGGGTGTGGGTGTACGTCGGGTTGTACTCCAGTGCTTCGGCGCTGGCCGGGAACAGTGGGTCGAACAACTGCAAATCCACCAGCATTTCGAAGGTGTCGGCGGCGTATCCCGAGAGGAACAGCTTGAGCACTTCTTCAAACAGGCGTGCCGAAGGAATCTCGCGCAGCATCGGCGCCAGGTCGCGAATCGGCGCGGCGGTGTGCTTCTCGATGCCGAAGTTCAGCTTGGCGGCAAACCGCACTGCCCGCAGCATGCGCACCGGGTCTTCCTGGTAGCGCTGGACCGGGTCGCCGATCAGACGGATCAGGTTGTTGCGGATGTCGTGTACGCCATTGGCGTAATCGAGAATGCGCTCGCTGACCGGGTCGTAATACAAGGCGTTGATGGTGAAGTCGCGGCGCTGCGCATCTTCTTCCAGGGTGCCATAGACGTTGTCACGCAGGATGCGGCCGCTTTCGTTGCGCGAAGACTGGTTGGTGTCTTCTTCTTCATCGCTTTGCGGATGACCGGCGCGGAAGGTGGCGACCTCAATGATTTCGCGACCAAAGTGGATGTGCACCAGCTTGAAGCGACGACCGATGATTCGCGCATTGCGGAATTCGGCACGCACTTGCTCGGGCGTGGCACTGGTGGCGACGTCGAAGTCCTTGGGCGTGATATTGAGCAGCATGTCGCGCACACAGCCACCGACCAGGTAAGCCTGGTAGCCGGCGTTCTGCAGGCGTTCGACGATGTTCACCGCATAACGGCTGAATTGAGCGCGTTGCAGCGAATGTTGGCTGCTGTTGAGCACTTCAGGCGTGCTGCGTTTGTGTTGCGTACGACGCAAGGGAGAACGGAATGACTGGAACAACTTCTTCAGCATGGGATGCACTGTTTGAAGGAATGTTCGGCCATAACGAAGAATGACCGCATGATGGGCGGGGATTCTAGCATTTAGTCGGGGGATGGTGTAGGAACAAGCTGCAGGCCTTGCGCCATAAGCCTTGGAAGGTCAAATCGCAGAAACTACAAGGGGAGCCGAAGCTCCCCCAGAAGTAGTTGCGTGCTCTATTTTTATTATTGATTTCGGGCTTCTTGTTTTTGTTGATCGCCCTCGCCATGAAGCTTCACCTTCATGGCACTCCCAATCGAGAGTCAAGAGCAAACGGATTGCTTTGGTCGCTGTGTTGCTGATCTACGATCCAACCAGTTCAGGCTCTGCCTTAGGGCAGTTTTTGTTGTTCTCGGCCTGGTTGCGGGGCAAGCCCCAAATGCAACGCCTCTCCAAAAGAATCAGTTAGCTGCGCCTCCGCCGTGTTGTTTTTGTTATGCGTGAGTCGATTCGTCTTATTTTTATTGTCTTGTACAAAGCTTGTTATTGTTTTTGTACTAAGCATATAGCAGGGTGCGTGCCAACTTTTGCACCGGCCAATGATTCCGGGGGTTTAAGGTGTTTTTTGGTTTTTGACAGGCCAAAAAAAGCCGGGGCTTCGTTACCGTAAGCCCCGGCTTTTGTTACGTGAAAAATCAGCGGTAACAGTTTTTTCACATCTGAGGGTGTTACCTGTGGGGGCGCGCCCTCAACTCTCGCTGGCCACCCCGGTCTTGCGCCGTGGAATACCCAGGCGCTGGCGGCGTTCCCACAGGCACTTACGGCTTACGCCCAGCTTGCGGGCCAGTTCAGTCTCGGTCATGTGGTCCTGATGCTCGAGAACGAAATGCTGGAAGTAGTCCTCCAGTGACAAATCTTCCGTCGGCTCATGGCTGGTATTGCTACCGCTGCCCTGTTGCGGGGCCAGGCCGATGAAATCGTCGTCTTCCAAGTCGCTCAGCTCGATGTCGATACCCAGCAGCTCGGCAGAGATTTCCGGGCTCTCCGACAGGATTACCGCACGCTCGACCGCGTTTTCCAGTTCCCGCACGTTACCCGGCCACGAGTAATGCCGGATGGCCTGTTCGGCGTCCGGGGCAAACTTGAGGTCGGTACGGTTGATGCGCGCGCTCTGGCGCAGCAGGAATGCATTGGCGATCTCGTTGACGTCAGCGCCGCGTTCACGCAGTGCCGGCAGCTTGAGGGCGATCACGTGCAGGCGGTAATACAAGTCTTCACGGAACTGGCCGATCTTGGCCAGGCTCTTGAGGTCACGGTGGGTCGCCGCGATCAGGCGCACATCGACCTTCTGCGATTGCACCGAGCCGACACGGCGAATCTCGCCTTCCTGCAACACGCGCAGCAAACGGGCCTGGGCTTCCAGGGGCAGCTCGCCGATTTCGTCGAGGAACAGCGTGCCGCCGTCCGCGGCTTCGACCAGGCCCGCACGCCCGGCGCTGGCGCCGGTGAACGCGCCTTTTTCGTGGCCGAACAATTCGGATTCGATCAGCGATTCAGGGATGGCTGCGCAGTTCACCGAGATCATCGGCGCCTTGGCGCGCTTGGACAGGTTGTGCAGGGCGCGAGCCACCAGCTCTTTACCGGTGCCTGACTCGCCCTGGATCAACACATTGGAGTCAGTAGGCGCGACCTTGCGGATCTTGCCGTACAGGTCCTGCATCGGCGGGCAGGAGCCGATGATGCCGATTTCGCCGTTGCTGTTATCCACCCCTGGCTTGTCGGCAGCCTTGCCGGAAGGACGCTGTTCGGCCGGTGCGCTGCTGGCCGACTGACGGTCACGCAGGATGCGGGCCACGGCCTGGAGCATTTCGTCATGGTCGAAAGGCTTGGCGATGTAGTCCACCGCGCCCATCTTCATGGAGTCCACCGCCGAGCGCAGGCTGGCGTAGCTGGTCATGATCAGCACCGGGGTGCCCTGGCCAAGCTTGATCAGCTCGGTGCCCGGAGCGCCCGGCAGGCGCAGGTCACTCACAATCAGGTCGAACGTGGGAATGCTGAACCGCTCCTGGGCTTCCTGCACCGAGCCGGCTTCGCTGACCTGGTACTGATTACGTTCAAGCAGGCGACGCAAGGCAGAGCGGATAATGGTTTCGTCTTCGACGATCAAAATGTGCGGCATTGATTCAATTCTCTCGACGGTCTCAGTTCACAGCGGACGTCGCTTCGACATGACGCGGCAAGGTCACCCGAATACGGGTGCCGCGTTGGCTTTCGGTGTCAGCCGGGCTGTCGATGGTGATTTGTCCATAATGCTCTTCAACGATGGAATAGACCAGTGCAAGGCCCAGACCGGTACCTTCACCGGGGTCCTTGGTGGTGAAGAAGGGTTCGAACAATCGGTCCATGATGTTCTGTGGAATGCCGCTGCCTTCGTCCTCGACGATCAGGTCGACCGTGTGCTCGAAAGCCTCGGTCTTGACCCTTACCGCGCCACCCGCCGGGGTTGCGTCGCGGGCGTTGGACAGCAGGTTGATCAGCACTTGGGCCAGGCGTTGTGAGTCGCCATCGACCCAATGGTCCGGATCACACAAGTTGAAGAACTGTACTTCGAAATTGCGCCGGTTCAAGGCCAGCAGCCCAATGGCATCCTGCGCCACTTCAGCCAGGCAGACGGCTTCGTCCTGATTCTGATGGGCGCCTGCGTGGGCAAAGCTCATGAGCGACTGCACGATGCGCGAAACACGCTTGGTTTGTTCGAGGATCTGCCCGCTGATTTCGGTGATTTCGCCGTCTTCTTCGCGCTCTTCCCGCAGGTTCTGCGCAAGGCAGGCGATACCGGTGATCGGATTGCCGATTTCATGGGCAACGCCTGCTGCCAGGCGGCCAATACTGGCCAGTCGCTCGGAGTGCACCAGCTTGTCTTCGAGCATCTGGGTTTCGGTCAAGTCTTCCACCAACAACACCAGGCCACTGTTACCCGGTGCCAGCGGCTCGTCGATCGCAGCCTTGTGCAGGTTGAGCCAACGGGTCTGGCCGTCGAGGGCCAGGTGCTGCTTGTGCAAGTGTTCGTCGGGCAGGTTGATGAAACCTTGCAGCAACTCCTTCCACGGTTCGCCCAGGGTATTCAGGCGCGAGCCCACGACGCGCTGGGCGGCGATACCGGTGAGTTCCTCCATGGCCTTGTTCCACATGAGGATCTCCTGGTCCTTGGCCAGGGAACACACGCCCATCGGCAGCTCTTGCAGCGTCTGACGGTGGTAGCGGCGCAGGGCATCGAGTTCGGCGGCCAGGCCGGTGAGGCGCGAGTGGTAGTCCTCAAGGCGGCTTTCGATGAAGTGGATATCTTCGGTGACGTAGTTTTCGCCGCCCGCCTTGTAGGGCAGGAAGGTTTCCACCATGTCCTGGGACACGCTCGGGCCCATCAGGCCCGAGAGATTGGCTTCGATACGGTCACGCAAACGACGCAGTGCATACGGGCGCCGCTCGTCGAACGGCAGGTACAGATCGCGCAGCGCTTGCTCGACTTCTTTTTGTGCGGCCTTGGCGCCAAGGGGCTTGGCCAGTTGCGTGGCGAACTCCTGGGGCGACGCCGCATGCAACTCGCGGCGTTGCGGCCGGCGCACGTTATCCACCGCACAGGCTTCGGCGGCGCTGGTTTCTTCCGGGCTGGCGTTGGTGAACAGCGAAATCAGGGTGAACATCAGGACGTTGGCGGCCAGCGAGGCGATGGCCGCCATGTGCCAGCTGGTGTCGTCCAGCACGTAAATCATGTTCAGCAGCGGAATGTAGAAACCCTGCAGGTTGCCGACCAACGGCAAGAGCATGGTGACGATCCACACCAGGATGCCCGCCAGCAGCCCGGCGATAAACCCACGACGGTTGGCCGTCGGCCAATACAGCACCGACAGCACCCCCGGCAGGAACTGCAAGGTGGCGACGAACGCGACGATGCCCAGATTGGCCAGGTCTTGCCCGGCGCCCAGCAGCAGGTAGAAGCCGTAGCCGGCCATGATGATCGCGACGATCAGCGCACGGCGTGTCCATTTCAGCCAGCGGTAGATATTGCCCTCGGCCGGCGGCTGGTACAGCGGCAGCACCAGGTGGTTGAGCGCCATGCCCGACAGCGCCAGGGTGGTGACGATGATCAACCCGCTGGCGGCGGAAAGCCCGCCAACGTAAGCCAGCAGCGCCAGGGCCGGGTTGTTGGCGGCAATGCCGATGCCGAGCGTGAAGTATTCGGGATTGGTGGTCGCGCCCAGCTTCAGGCCGGCCCACAGGATCAGCGGCACTGCCAGGCTCATCAGCAGCAGGAACAGCGGCAAGCCCCAACTGGCACTGACCAGCGAGCGCGGGTTGAGGTTTTCGGTAAAGGTCATGTGATACATGTGCGGCATCACGATCGCCGAGGCGAAGAACACCAGCAACAGCGTGCGCCACGGGCCTTCTTGCAGCGGCGTGTGCAAGGCGGCGAGAGCGGTCTGGTTCTGCAGCAGCCACAGTTCAAGCTGTTGCGGGCCGTCGAACACGCCGTAGAGCGCGTAGAGACCGACGCCGCCGATGGCGATCAACTTGATCACCGACTCGAAGGCGATCGCAAAGACCAGACCTTCGTGTTTCTCGCGAGTGGCGATATGGCGCGAGCCGAAGAAAATCGTGAACAGCGTGATCAGCGCACAGAAGGCCAGCGCCACGCGATGTTGCACAGGCTCGCGGGTCAGGATGCTGATGGAGTCCGCCACGGCCTGGATCTGCAGGGCCAGCAACGGCAGCACGCCGATCAGCATGAACACGGTAGTCAAGGCACCCGCCCACGTGCTGCGGAAGCGGAAGGCAAACAGGTCGGCCAGGGAGGAAAGCTGATAGGTGCGGGTGATTTTCAGGATTGGGTACAGCAGCACCGGCGCCAACAGGAACGCACCGGACACGCCAAGGTAGCTGGAGAGAAACCCATAGCCATATTGGTAGGCCAGGCCCACGGTGCCATAAAACGCCCAGGCGCTGGCGTAGACGCCCAGGGACAAGGTGTAGGTCAACGGATGGCGAATGATCGCCCGCGGAATCATTCCGCGCTCACTGATCCAGGCCACCCCGAACAACGCGGCCAGGTAGGCGGCGCTGATCAGCAGCATCTGGGTGAGACTAAAGCTCATCGGCATCTTTTTGGCTCTGCAGGATGAAGGTCACGACGATCAGGATCAGCCACAGCAGATAGGGGCGATACCAGGCGCCCGTGGCGTCGATCCACCAATCCATGATGGCGGGAGAAAACAGGTAGATCCCGACGACCAGCAGCAGGACCAATCGATAGATGTACATGTTGGCCTCTGTGTAAAAACGTGCGGCGATGGTAACGGATGCTTGGCAAGCTGCAAGCGCCTTCAGTTCAATTTCGCTTCGGCCAGCGTGAGTGTGCGCGGGATCTTGGTCGCGTCCCAGTGCGCAATCCCCCAATCCAGCAGCTCCCGTGGGCTGGCGTACAGCAACTCGGTGCTCGGTTGCTGGCCCAGGGCGCGCAGTGCTCTCAATAACAAAGGCGTGGCCTGGTCGGGCGTCAACGGCGGCGATCGGTAGGATTTTCCCAACTTGTTGCCGTCCGGCTGGGTGATCAACGGTACGTGCAGATAGCGCGGTTGGCGCAGGCCCAGCAACTCCTGCAGGTAGAGCTGGCGCGGTGTGGAATCCAGCAGGTCGGCGCCGCGCACGATATCGGTGACACCCTGCCAGGCATCGTCGAGCACCACGGCCAATTGGTAGGCATAAAGCCCGTCACGGCGGCGGATGATGAAGTCGCCGACATCGCGGCCCAAATGCTGTCGGAATTCGCCCTGCACACGGTCGGTAAAGTGATACGCAAGCTCAGGCACACGCAAACGAATGGCGGCGTCCTGCTGCTCGTGCCCGGCGTTGCGGCACAGCCCCGGGTAAATCCCGTTGTAGGCTTCCAGTTGCTTGCGTGAACAGGTGCAGGCGTAGGCCAGGCCATGGTTGAACAGGTCGTTCAGTACTTTGGCGTAGGCTTCATGCCGCTCGCTTTGTCGGACTAGTTCCCCGTCCCATTCGAAGCCATAGCTTTCCAGGGCGTGTAGGATCGCCGCCTGGGCGCCCGGTTCTTCGCGGGGTGGGTCGAGGTCCTCCATACGCATCAACCAGCGGCCATGGTTGGCGCGGGCATCAAGGTAGGAGGCGAGGGCGGCGACCAGGGAGCCAAAGTGCAAGTGGCCGCTGGGCGTGGGGGCAAATCGCCCGATATAGGTAGAGGCAGTCATGGGCCGGATACTACTGGAAAATCGGTAAACGCCAGAAACAAAAATGGGGCGTTTGCACGCCCCATTCGTTCAGCCCGGCAGGGATTACTTGCCGACCTGTTTTTCCTTGATTTCAGCCAAGGTCTTGCAGTCTACGCAGAGGTCCGCGGTAGGGCGGGCTTCCAGGCGACGGATACCGATCTCGACGCCGCAGGATTCGCACCAGCCGTATTCCTCGTCTTCGATCAGTTGCAGTGTCTTGTCGATTTTCTTGATCAGCTTGCGCTCGCGATCACGGGCGCGCAGTTCGAGGGCGAATTCCTCTTCCTGGCTGGCACGGTCTGCCGGGTCCGGAAAGTTGGCTGCTTCGTCCTTCATGTGGTCAACCGTGCGGTCGACTTCCTGCATCAAGTCCTGCTTCCACTTCTTCAGAATATTGGAGAAGTGCTTGCGCATGGGCTCGCTCATGTACTCCTCACCCTTTGCCTCGACATAGGGTGTGAAGCCGCTGAGGCCTGAGGATTGTTGTTGCTTTGCTTGGGTGGACATGAATAGACCGCCTCTCACTCTTCTAATCCATTGCGCAGGATTGCAACGTCACCGACACCTGCCGGCCCTGCGGCTGCAAGCGGGCGAACTTACCAGATAGATTCGGGGTGCGCCACTCCCGGTTGTCGAGGCCCATCACGCGGGGGTTGCAAACGGTAGCAGCCCGCCGTGGCTGGTTATGTATCGTCTCGAATGTTGATTTTAGTCGTTTTGCAAGCGCCTGCCCGGTTCATCCTGGACGACCGGGCAGGCAATAGAACATGTTTTACGGCGCGGGTTCGGTAGAATCCGGATTTTGTCCTCACCGTCTAAGGAAGGCTAATGGCTCAGCCCTACAGTGCGCGCAGTCGCGCCATCGAACCTTTTCATGTCATGGCGTTGCTGGCGCGCGCCAATGAGCTGCAGGCTGCGGGTCATGACGTGATCCACCTGGAGATCGGCGAGCCGGATTTCACCACGGCCGAACCGATCATCCAGGCCGGCCAGGCTGCGCTGGCGAACGGCAGGACTCGCTACACAGCAGCCCGCGGCCTGCCGGAATTGCGCGAGGCCATCAGCGGTTTCTACGAGCAACGATACGGTTTGAACGTGGATCCTGAACGCATCCTGATCACCCCCGGAGGTTCGGGCGCGCTGTTGCTGGCGAGCAGCCTGTTGGTCGACCCGGGCAAGCATTGGCTGCTGGCGGACCCGGGCTACCCGTGCAACCGGCACTTCCTGCGGCTGGTGGAGGGCGCGGCCCAACTGGTGCCGGTGGGCCCGGAGGTGCGCTATCAGTTGACGGCCGACCTGGTGGCCAGGCATTGGGACCAAGACAGCGTTGGTGCGCTGGTGGCGTCGCCCGCCAACCCTACCGGGACCATCCTTACGCGAGATGAGTTGGCCAGCCTGTCGAGCGCGATCAAGGCGCGCAATGGCCACCTGGTGGTCGACGAGATTTACCACGGTCTCACCTACGGCACAGACGCCGCCAGCGTGCTGGAAGTCGACGATGATGCCTTTGTCCTGAATAGTTTTTCGAAGTATTTCGGCATGACCGGCTGGCGCCTGGGTTGGTTGGTGGCGCCACCGGCGGCGGTGGGTGAGCTGGAGAAGCTGGCGCAAAACCTCTACATCAGTGCACCGAGCATGGCCCAATACGCGGCGCTGGCCTGTTTTACCCCGCAAACCCTGAGCATCCTTGAGGAGCGTCGCGCCGAGTTTGGCCGTCGTCGCGACTTCCTGCTGCCCGCGCTGCGTGAGCTGGGCTTCGGCATCGCCGTCGAGCCAGAGGGGGCGTTCTATTTATACGCTGATATCAGCGCGTTTGGCGGTGATGCCTTCGCGTTCTGCCGTCATTTCCTCGAAACCGAGCACGTCGCGTTTACCCCCGGGTTGGACTTTGGTCGCCATCAGGCGGGGCATCATGTGCGCTTTGCCTACACACAAAACCTCGATCGACTCCAGGAGGCGGTGGAGCGTATCGCCCGTGGCCTGCGGAGCTGGCAAGGCTGATGCGCTTCCATCCTCCCCTCGAAGAAGGGCGGCTGATTCGCCGCTACAAGCGCTTTCTCACCGATATCGAAACCGTTACCGGCGAGTTGCTGACCATTCACTGCCCGAACACCGGTTCGATGCTCAATTGCATGGTGGAGGGCGGGCAGGTCTGGTTCAGCCGGTCCACAGACCCCAAGCGCAAGTTGCCGGGTACCTGGGAAATCGCCGAAACCCCTCAAGGGCGCCTCGCGTGCGTCAACACGGCGCGAGCCAATCAGTTGGTTGAGGAGGCGTTGCGTGCAGGTGTCATCAGTGAACTCAACGGCTTTACCGCCCTGAAGCGGGAAGTGCCCTACGGCCAGGAAAAAAGCCGCATCGACTTTTGGCTGGATTACCCGCAGGGCCAGGCTTATGTGGAGGTCAAGAGCGTCACCTTAGGGTTTGACGGTTCGACAGTCGCCGCCTTCCCCGACGCCGTCACCCAGCGCGGCGCCAAGCATTTGCGGGAACTGGCGCACCTGGCGCGCGAAGGCGTGCGGGCCGTGCAGTTGTATTGCGTCAACCTGTCGGGGGTGGATGCGGTGCGCCCGGCCGTGGAAATCGATGCCGGTTACGCCGCGGCATTGCGTGAGGCCAAGGCTGCCGGGGTGGAGGTGTTGGCCTATGGCGTGCGGGTGACGCCTGAAGAAATGTACGTCGACCGGCGCCTGGGTGTCGTCATGGGCGACTAGAGTTCCACCCACAATCCCTGCTCGTCCTCGCGGCCGGGCAGGGCAGTCAGGCTTTGGCCTGCGCAGGGGCCGGCGATGCATTCGCCGCTTTCGATCAGGAACAGCGCGCCATGGGTGGCGCACTGGATCAGGCTGGCGCTGGTGTCGAGGAATTGGTCGGGCTGCCATTCCAGCGGGATACCGCGATGGGGGCAACGGTTGATATAGAAGTAGGCGACGCCGCCCCGGCGCACGGCCAACAATTTGCAACCATCGATTTCAAAACCGAGGCTGCTATCGGGCGCGAGGGTGTGGGAGGGGCAGACAAACTTCATTTCAATCCTTAAGTGCCTTGACGTTCAAATGCAAACAATTATCAAATGCCGGCTTCGCCCGTCGGCTGACCGGGCGCTCAATACGATGCCTGGCAGACGCTGTCTGTCACATCGATGAGTGCTTGAGTAGCCCTGCCCCTGGAAGGAAACCCTGTTATGCGCCTGAGTACCAGCGCTATTGCGCTTGTTGCCTCACTGCTGGTCAACTATGGGGCACAAGCCTCTGAACTGCCACAACGCTGGGTGAGTGCCGGTGGCGCACTGTCGGAATGGGTGACGGCCCTGGGCGGGGAGTCGAAGTTGGTGGGGGTGGATACCACCAGTCAGCATCCCGAGTCGCTTAAAGCGCTGCCGAGCATTGGCTACCAGCGGCAATTGTCGGCTGAAGGCATTCTGAGCTTGCGTCCGCAGATCCTGGTAGGCACCGAGGAAATGGGGCCGCCGCCTGTGTTGGCGCAGATACGCGGTGCCGGTGTGCAGGTGGAGTTGTTCTCGGCCCAACCGGACTTGCCGACGTTGAAAGGCAACCTGCAGCACTTGGGCAAACTGTTGGGCAGCGAGGCGAAAGCCAACGAATTGTTTACCGGATATGAGCAGGCGCTTGAGCAGCAGAAAAGCTGGGTCGCCAAGGCCCAGGCCACGCAGAAATCCCCGGGTGTGCTGCTATTGCTCGGTCACGCGGGTGGCAAGCCGCTGATCGCGGGTAAAGACACGGCTGCCGATTGGATGCTGCAACAGGCTGGCGGACATAACCTGGCAACCCACAGTGGTTACAAGCCGTTTTCGGTGGAGTCGCTGGCCGGTTTGAGTCCGGATGTTCTGGTGTTTGCTGATCGTGCCCTTACCGGTGATGCGGCGCGTGCAGCCTTGTTCAAGGAGAACCCGATTCTGGCTTCCACCCCGGCCGCCAAGCAGGGTCGAGTGTTTGAAGTGGATCCGACGCTGCTGGTGGGCGGGCTCGGGCCGCGTCTACCGCAAAGCCTGGTGAAGCTGTCTGCTGGGTTTTACCCGTCCCAGGCCAAGCCTGCCCCATGACGACGCTGGTTAAACCCAAAACGCTGTTTATCGGGCTGGCGTTGCTGTGTGTGTTGGCGACCTGGCTCTCATTGGCCTTGGGGCCGGTCAGCCTGCCGTTGATGGATACGCTTAAGGCGGCTCTGCGCTTGATGGGCATACCGATTGAGGCGCAAGGGTTGGAGCAGGCCGAGTTGATCCTGGGGCAGATTCGCCTGCCGCGAACGTTACTCGGACTGGCGGTAGGGGGCGTGTTGGCACTGTCGGGTGTGGCAATGCAGGGATTGTTTCGCAACCCGCTGGCCGATCCGGGCCTAGTGGGGGTGTCCAGCGGTGCTGCGCTGGGGGCGGCGATTGCGATAGTCGGTGGTTCGTTCTTTGGCGGTCTGCCGGATGCGTTTGGGCCGTATTTATTGTCGCTGTGTGCGTTTCTCGGGGGGCTTGGGGTGACGGCCCTGGTCTACCGCCTGGGGCGGCGTAATGGCCAGACCAATGTCGCGACCATGCTGCTTGCCGGTATTGCCCTGACCGCCCTCGCCAGTTCGGCGGTTGGGCTGTTTACCTACCTGGCGGATGACGCCACCTTGCGTACGCTGACCTTTTGGAACCTGGGCAGCCTCAATGGCGCGAGCTATTCGCGGTTGTGGCCATTGCTGTTGGTGAGTGCGGGTGTGGCGCTGTGGCTGCCGCGTCGGGCCAAGGCGTTGAATGCGCTGTTGCTGGGAGAGTCCGAGGCCAATCACCTGGGCGTTGATGTCGAGAGGCTCAAGCGTGAACTGGTCTTCTGTACCGCCCTGGGCGTGGGAGCTGCCGTGGCGGCAGCCGGCATGATTGGTTTTGTCGGGCTGGTGGTTCCACATCTGGTGCGGTTGCTGGCCGGGCCGGATCACCGGGTGTTGTTGCCCGCGTCGGTATTGGCAGGGGCGAGCCTGTTGCTGTTCGCCGATTTGGTGGCTCGCCTGGCGCTGGCGCCGGCTGAGTTGCCGATTGGTATCGTAACTGCGTTTATTGGCGCGCCATTTTTTCTCTACCTGTTGTTGCGGGGGCGTGCCTGATGCTGCGCGTGGAAGAGCTGCAGATCCGGCGCGGTCACAAGACGGTGCTGGCTGATGTCACCCTAGACCTGATGCCGGGAGAAGTGTTGGGTGTGCTGGGCCCCAACGGGGCAGGCAAAAGTACGTTGCTTGGTGCGTTGTGTGGAGAGTTGCAGCCGGATAAGGGCAATGTCTGGCTTGACCAGCAGGTGTTGGCTGACTGGAGTGGTTCGCAACGTGCGCAGCGGTTGGCAGTGCTGCCGCAGGTATCGACGCTGGACTTTGCCTTCCGTGTCGAAGAGGTAGTCGGCATGGGGCGCTTGCCTCATCAAACGGGCCGAGTGCGTGATGATGAAATCATCGAGGCTGCCCTGCAGGCGGCGGATGTGGGGCACTTGAGTGGTCGCAGCTACCTGGCGTTGTCGGGTGGGGAGCGTCAGCGTGTGCATCTGGCGCGGGTGCTGGCTCAGTTATGGCCGGGTGAAGCAGGCCAGACGCTGCTATTGGATGAGCCCACGTCGATGCTCGATCCATTGCACCAGCACACCACCTTGCAAGCGATCCGCCACTTTGCGGATCGGGGGGCGGCTGTGCTGGTGATCCTTCATGACCTGAACCTGGCAGCACGTTACTGCGATCGCATCTTGTTGCTGGAACAGGGGCGCCCTCATGCGCTGGATATACCTTCGAAGGTCTTGCTACCTGAGCCGCTCAAGGCTGTCTTTGGCCTGGAGGTGTTGGTACAGCCGCATCCCGAGCGCGGTCACCCGTTGATTATTGCGCGCTGAAACAGGTTTTTACGGGCAAAAAAAGACCCGGCAAGAGCCGGGTCAAATAACCGTGATTAGCCTGATGAGGAGATAATCTGAGAGTCCGAACCAATGGTCTTTCAGTTATCGGCTGATCTCGCGACCAGTTGTGATAATCATAACGATTCTCATTTGAGAGTCAACCTTTGTTTTTGCCTGCTCCTCAGGTTTTCTCAAACAGGTGTTTGTCATGCCCGTAAAGGCTGGGTCTGATCGTGAATCTAATTCTTCTGCCGTGCTGACATAGCATCCAACTGACGGTTCAACGCTTCTTTGCGCTCCGACGGAATGTCGTTCCAGTGCACATCCATCAATGCGCCTTCGATGGCATACAGCAGCACTTTGGACGCCCGGAATCCACGCGTCCGAACGGCTCGGTAGGCGTCGACTGCTCCCAGGCGGCGCAGATCGGACGCGCTGTGGATGCCCACCGCATGCAGCCACTGCGCCGACGTCTTGCCAAGATTTTTCAGGTGTTGCAGCTCATCGTTCATCAAGCCTCCTTGCGACGGCCGAATGGTGCGGTGGGTATCGTGACCAGGCAAGCCTGAAAAAGAGTGTAGCGCTCAGTAGGAAAAGCGTAGTTCTTTGGTCAGGAACGGCTGAAAAGCTTATAAGAATGACGCGAGGATTTTGACGGCGGGCAGGCATAAAACCCCAGCACGCCTGGGCGTGGCCGGGGTTTTGGGCATTGGCGTTACTTGGTGCGGTAACGCAGGCGGGTACCGAAATTGACCGACATGAGGATCTCATCGGCGGTCAGCTCGGGCGGGAAGTAGGCGCCCGAGATCTGTGCATGGGCCAGGCTGGCGCCTTCCAGTGAGCAGTCGCGTAAATCCAGGCCACGCAGGTCGGCGGAGCGGAAGTAGGCATCGGTGAAGTCCACGCCGGTAGCGTTCAGCTCGCGCAGGTCGAGCCCGCGGAAGTCGCCGCCACGCATATCGATGGCACCGTCTTTGGGGCGCTCCTGGTTGAAACCTCGGATGTCATCTTTATGCAGGAGCGAGTAGAGCGGGGTATCAAGAAGCTTGGGCTGACTCATGACGGCGACTCCTGTTGGATTTATGACGCCATTATAGTGCCACTATTGCTGGGTCGTGCGCCCTAAGTCGGTGACACGACCAAGAAATATTTCTTACAGCCCCGGCAAGCGCTGGCGAATATGCGCGACCAAGGCATCGAGCGTCCCGCTTTCATTGGTCTCGACACGATGGCTGAGGAGCAGTTCTTCGGCGGTCAGCGGCTCACGGTTGGCGTGTTGCTCCTCAATTACCGCCAGTGTTGCGTCGGAAGGATCGTTCCTGTCCGCCTGACGTTGTGCCAACCAGCTGGCGATAACGGCCTGTGGTGCGTTGCAATCCAGGATCAGGAAAGGAGCGCCAGTCGCTTCAGCCACTTTGGCGGCGGCGCTGCGCTGTTCGTGCTTGAGGAAAGTGGCATCCAGCACCACAGGGAAGCCTGCACGCAGCACGGTATCGGCGATTTCATTCAGGCGGGCGTAGGTCGCTGCACTGGCGTCGGTCGCATAAATGCCCGCTTGTGGCGTATTTTCCACGTGTTGTTCACCAAATAGACGTTTGCGTTCAACGTCCGAGCGCAGGCGCACAGCGCCCAAGGCTTCCACCAGTCGCATCGAGACCTGGCTTTTGCCGACAGCCGAAACGCCGTGGGTAATGGCCAGGAAGCGCGACGGAATGGTGCTGTAGCTTTCCGCGAGGTTCGCGTAGTTACGGTACTGGCGCAGAGTGGTGGCGCGTTGCACCGGGCTGGCCTCGCTCGGCATGCTGAACAGCGCGATCTTGGCGCGGACCAGGGCGCGGTAGGCTTTGTAGAAGTTCAGCACTTCAAGGCCCTTGTAGTCGCCCGTCAATTCCAGATATTGGCTGATGAAGCGACGTGCCAGGGACTTGAGGCCTCGGTCTTCCAGGTCCATTGCCAGGAAGCCGGTGTCGGCGTAGACGTCGGTGAAGCGGAACGGTTCGTTGAACTCGATGCAGTCGAAGATCACGACTTGGCCATCGATCAGTGTGGCGTTGCCCAGGTGGATGTCACCGTGACATTCGCGAGTAAAGCCGTCGAGTTTGCGCTGTGCGAGCAGAGGCTTGAGACGCTCGAAACTGCTTTCGGCCCAGGCTTGCAGGGCTTCCAGTTGTACCAGGTCCGCCTTGTCGCTGAGGAATGGGCGGATCTGTTCGAAGTTCTGCCGCACCGGTGCCATCACTTCGTCCGGCGTGCCGGCCGGGTGATCCTGCGGCACTTTCGGGGCCGTCAGGTGAAAGTGTGCGATCTGTTTGGCCATCTCATCGATGTGCGCACTGGTCAGTTCGCCATTGGCTTGCAAGGTGCTGAGCAGCTGGCTTTGCGGGAACTGGCGCATTTTCAGCGCGTACTCGATCACCGGGCCTTCGCCATCCAATTGCGGGGCTTCGGCCGTACCGGTAATCGGCAACACTTCAAGATACAAATCTTCGGTCAGGCGCGCGTTGAGGCGCAGTTCTTCGTTGCAGAAGTGGCCGCGATCTTCGAGGGCCGTGAAGTTGAGAAAACCGAAGTTCATCGGCTTCTTCAATTTATAGGCATAGGGGCCGGTCAGGATCACCCAGGAAATATGGGTTTCAATGACTTGAAACGCTTCAACCGGGTGAGGGTATAAAGCCGGGTTTTGCAGGGCAGCGATCAGGGACTGGCTCACGGGCGATCCTTCAAAGTCGGGGGGAAATCATGGCGGGCATTATGGCCGCTACGAGCGGTCGTGCAAACCGCTGTCCGGCTCATGTTGATCATCAATAAAGTGCGTATAATCCGCCGCCATGACTCGAACCCGATCTCCCCGTTCCCGTAAAAAACCTCCTTCACGCGGCCTGCGCCCATGGCTGGGCTGGGCGCTCAAGCTCAGCCTGGTAGGCCTTGTGGTGCTCGCCGGCTTTGCGGTGTACCTCGATGCCGTGGTGCAGGAGAAGTTCTCCGGCAAGCGCTGGACCATTCCGGCCAAGGTGTATGCACGCCCGCTGGAGCTGTTCACCGGCCAGAAGCTGAGCAAGGATGACTTCCTCACTGAGCTGGACGCGCTTGGATACCGCCGCGAACCGGTGAGCAATGGCCCGGGCGCGGCGGCGGTCAGCGGTAACACCGTCGACCTGAATACCCGTGGCTTCCAGTTTTATGAAGGCCTGGAGAAACCCCAGCCTGTGCGTGTGCGCTTCTCTGGCGACTATGTTGCCGAACTGTCGTCACTCAACGGTTCGAAGCTGCCGGTGGTCCGCCTTGAACCGCTGCTGATCGGCGGCATTTATCCCAAGAATCTTGAAGACCGCATCCTGATCAAACTTGATCAGGTGCCGCCGTATTTGCTGGAAACCTTGGTTGCGGTGGAAGACCGCGATTTCTACAGCCACTGGGGCGTTTCGCCCAAGTCGATTGCCCGTGCCATCTGGGTGAACACCTCTGGTGGCAAGATGACCCAGGGTGGCAGCACGCTGACCCAACAGTTGGTCAAGAACTTCTACCTGACCAACGAACGCAGCCTGACCCGCAAGTTGACCGAAGCGATGATGGCGATGCTGCTTGAGTTGCACTACAGCAAGCAGGAAATCCTGGAGGCGTATCTCAATGAGGTGTTCGTCGGCCAGGATGGCCAGCGTGCCGTGCATGGTTTCGGCTTGGCCAGCCAGTTCTTCTTTGGTCAGCCGTTGTCTGAGCTGAAGCTGCATCAAGTGGCGCTGCTGGTCGGTATGGTCAAGGGCCCGTCCTATTACAACCCGCGTCGCAACCCGGAGCGCGCGCTGGAGCGTCGTAACCTGGTGCTCGATGTGCTCGAACAACAGGGCGTGGCCACGGCTGAGCAAGTGGCGGCGGCGAAGAAGATGCCGTTGGGCGTCACCACGCGCGGCAAGCTGGCGGACAGCTCCTTCCCGGGCTTCATCGACCTGGTCAAGCGCCAGTTGCGTGAAGACTATCGCGACGAAGACTTGACCGAAGAAGGCCTGCGGATCTTCACCAGCTTCGACCCGATCCTGCAGATGAAGGCCGAAGCGTCGGTCAATGACACCTTCAAGCGCATGACCGGTCGTAAGGGCATCGATGACGTCGAAGCGGCCATGGTCGTGACCAATCCGGAAACCGGTGAAGTCCAGGCCATGATCGGCAGTCGCCAGGCCAGTTTTGCCGGGTTCAACCGTGCGCTGGACGCCGTGCGGCCGATCGGCTCGCTGGTCAAGCCGGCGGTTTACCTTACTGCGTTGGAAAAACCGAGCAAATACACCCTTACCAGTTGGCTGTCGGATGACCCGTTGTCGGTCAAATTGGCAGATGGCCAGGTGTGGACGCCGAAAAACTTCGAGCGTCGCTCCAACGGTACGATTTTCCTCTATCAGGGATTGGCGCATTCCTACAACATTTCCACGTCGCGCCTCGGGCTTGAAGTCGGCGTGCCGAATGTGTTGAAAACCCTCGGACGCCTAGGCGTCAACCGCGAGTTCCCGGCGTTCCCATCAATGCTGCTGGGCGCCGGCGCCATGACGCCGATGGAAGTCACTACGATGTACCAGACGATCGCCAACGGTGGGTTCAATACACCGATGCGCGGCATTCGCAGTGTGCTGACCGCTGAGGGCGAGCCGCTCAAGCGTTACCCGTTCCAGATTCAGCAGCGCTTTGATGCAGGCTCTATCTACCTGATCCAGAACGCCATGCAGCGCGTGATGCGTGAAGGTACCGGGCGCTCGGTCTATAGCGTGCTGCCGGCGAACCTGACGTTGGCGGGCAAGACCGGCACCAGTAACGACTCGCGTGACAGCTGGTTCGCCGGTTTCGGCCAGGATGTGCTGGCGGTGGTCTGGATGGGACGTGACGACAACGGCAAGACGCCGTTCACGGGTGCGACGGGCGCGTTGCAGGTGTGGACAAGTTTCATGCGCAAAGCCGACCCGCTGCCGCTTAATATGCCGCAGCCGGATAACATCGTGCAGGCGTGGATCGATCCGCACACAGGGCAGGGCTCTGATGCCAACTGCCCGGGTGCGGTGCAGATGCCGTATATTCGCGGCAGCGAGCCACCTGCCGGCCCTGCCTGCGGTAGCGGTGCCCCTGCCAGTGCGGAGTCGGTGATGGATTGGGTCAAGGGCTGGATGAATTAAGCAAAGAGGGTTTCAAGTGAACAAGTGGTGGATTCCAGCTATTACAGCTCTGGCTTTGCTCAACGGTTGCGCCAGCGTGCAGCGCGGTTCGATTCCGGTGGTGGACTCAAGCACGACCGTCTCCAACAACGACCGCATCTCGGCCAACGGCGGTTTCCGCCAGACCGTGACGAACCGTCCTGCCCAAGCCCGGCCTCAAGCCGTGCCGCAGGATTCCGGCGTGGTGGTGATGGTGCCGGGTGGTGGCGCTGCCACATCCGCGCCGATCAGCGCTGAGCCGTGGACCCCGGGGCCAAGCACTTCAGGTCCGATCGATTCCACGCCGATTCAAACGGCGCCGATCAACCAGGGCACTTACACCATGCCGTCCACGCCAAGCGGTATTCCGTCTTCGTCCAACGCAGGCGGCCTGTCGGCTGACGAGCAACTGGACGGCCCGGTGCTGGCATTGCTCACTACCGCCCAGCAGCAGCAGGCGGGTGGTGATCTGAACGGCGCATCGTCAAGCCTTGAACGTGCCCAGCGTGTGGCGCCGCGTGAGCCGCAAGTGCTGTATCGCCTGGCCCAAGTGCGTATGGCCCAGGGCGATGCGCCGCAAGCCGAGCAATTTGCCCGCCGCGGCCTGAGCCTGGCGAACGGTCGTCCCGACCTGCAAGCCAACCTGTGGGCCTTGATCGGTGATGCGCGTGCCGCGCAAGGCGATGCTGCCGGTGCCGCCCAGGCTCGGCAAAAAGCCAAGGTCAGCCTCTGATGGATGCACGGTTTCCGGCAATTGCCGAACAGTTGTTGCTGATTGAACGCGAGTTGCGCGTGCAAGGTTGGTGGGACGAAGTGTCCCCCAGCGTCGAGGCGCTCAGCAGTGTCGAGCCGTTTTCGGTCGATACCCTGGACTTTCACCAGTGGCTGCAATGGATCTTCCTGGTGCGTATGAAGCAGATCCTCGAGCAGGATCTGCCATTGCCCAACGCGTCCGGGATCCTGGAGATGGCCGAGATGGTCTACGCCGATCGCCCGACAGAGAGCCTTGGCCTGCGTAACGCGCTGAAAAAGTTCGACCAACTGATCGCCGACGCTCGTTAATTGCCTGACTGCCGGTTTTTCCGGCAGTCTTGCGCACATTTCTACCGCTTGACGACATTCAGGCGAGTTTTATCCCTCCTCAAAGCCCTTTCTTCTACGTTCTCATGCGCTTAGTTGGAAAAAAGCGCAATTATTGCTTGACTTGAAGGGCCTGAAACAGAAGAATCCAAAGTCCGCTGTATCGGGACTGCCAGAAGCAGGCCCGCTCAGCAGATCATGAGGCGCATATCCGCGCCGACCTGTAACACCCGCAACGCGTTACCTCGCGCTGGGTGGGAAAAGCCCGCAACACTTGGGACGATCCCAATACTTGCTCAGTCAGTGCTGACGTAGTCGGCGACCACCGTCGCTCATGCTCTGTTGAGAAGTAAACCTATTAAGACCCGTCGGTTTTCAACGGACGGTATTCTGGCGTTTTAGAGGTGAACAACGTGGAGCTTTTATCTGGTGGTGAGATGCTCGTCCGCTTTTTGCGTGACGAAGGCGTCGACTATATCTACGGGTACCCAGGTGGTGCTCTGCTGCATGTTTACGACGCACTGTTCAAGGAACCGGCTGTTACCCACATCCTGGTTCGCCACGAACAAGCTGCAACCCATATGGCTGACGGTTACGCCCGTGCCACCGGTAAAGCCGGCGTGGTACTGGTAACGTCCGGCCCGGGCGCAACGAATGCCATCACCGGCATCGCGACTGCGTATATGGACTCCATCCCGATGGTGATCATCTCCGGCCAGGTGCCTAGCACCATGGTGGGCACCGATGCATTCCAGGAAACCGACATGATCGGTATCTCCCGGCCGATCGTGAAACACAGCTTCATGATCAAGCATCCATCGGAAATCCCGGAAGTCATGAAAAAGGCCTTCTACCTCGCACAGTCCGGTCGCCCGGGCCCTGTCGTGGTCGATGTGCCGAAAGACATGACCAACCCGGCCGAGAAATTCGAATACGTCTTCCCGAAGAAAGCCAAGCTGCGTTCCTACAGCCCGGCCGTTCGTGGGCACTCGGGGCAAATCCGCAAGGCGGCAGAAATGCTCCTGGCGGCCAAGCGCCCTGTGCTGTACTCGGGCGGTGGCGTAATTCTGGGCGGCGGTTCCGCACCGCTGACCGAACTGGCCAAGATGCTCAACCTGCCAGTGACGAACACCCTGATGGGCCTTGGCGCATTCCCGGGTTCGGACCGTCAGTTCGTCGGCATGCTCGGCATGCACGGCAGCTACACGGCCAACCTGGCCATGCACCACGCCGACGTGATCCTGGCCGTGGGCGCACGCTTCGATGACCGTGTGATCAATGGCGCGAGCAAATTCTGCCCGAATGCCAAGATCATCCACATCGATATCGACCCGGCGTCCATCTCCAAGACCATCAAGGCCGACGTGCCGATCGTAGGTCCTGTGGAAAGCGTGCTGACCGAAATGGTTGCCGCGCTCAAGGACATCGGCGAGACGCCGAACAAGGAATCCGTTGCCAGCTGGTGGAAGCAGATCGACGAATGGCGTGGCGATCGCGGCCTGTTCCCTTACGACAAGGGCGACGGCAGCATCATCAAGCCACAAACCGTGATCGAAACCCTGTGCGAAGTGACCAAGGGCGATGCCTTTGTGACCTCCGACGTGGGCCAGCACCAGATGTTCGCAGCGCAGTACTATAAGTTCGACAAGCCTAACCGCTGGATCAACTCCGGTGGCCTGGGCACGATGGGCTTTGGTTTCCCTGCGGCCATGGGCGTGAAACTGAGCTTCCCGGACACCGACGTCGCGTGCGTCACCGGCGAGGGCAGCATCCAGATGAACATCCAGGAACTGTCGACGTGCCTGCAGTATGGCCTTCCGGTGAAGATCGTCTGCCTGAACAACGGCGTGCTGGGCATGGTTCGTCAGTGGCAGGACATGAGCTACAACAGCCGTCACTCCCATTCCTACATGGAGTCGCTGCCAGATTTCGTCAAGTTGGTTGAAGCCTATGGCCACGTCGGCATTCGCATCACCGATTTGAAAGATCTGAAGCCGAAGATGGAAGAGGCGTTCGCCATGAAGGACCGCCTGGTGTTCATCGATATTCAGGTGGATACCAGCGAGCACGTCTACCCGATGCAGATCAAAGACGGCTCTATGCGCGACATGTGGCTGAACAAGACGGAGCGTACTTAATCATGCGGCACATTATCTCCCTGCTTCTGGAGAACGAACCCGGCGCTCTGTCTCGTGTTGTCGGCCTGTTTTCGCAACGCAACTACAACATCGAAAGCCTGACCGTGGCCCCGACCGAAGACCCGACCCTGTCGCGCCTGACGTTGACCACCGTGGGTCACGATGAGGTGATCGAGCAGATCACCAAGAACCTCAACAAGCTGATCGAAGTGGTCAAGCTGGTCGACCTGTCGGAGAGTGCCCACATCGAGCGCGAGCTGATGCTGGTCAAGGTCAAGGCCACGGGTGCCCAACGTGCCGAGATCAAACGGACTACCGACATTTATCGCGGGCAGATCGTCGATGTGAGCGCCAGCGTTTATACCGTTCAACTGACCGGTACGAGCGACAAGCTGGACAGCTTCATCCAGTCGATCGGGACGGCCTCGATTCTGGAAACGGTACGCAGTGGTGTCACCGGGATTGCCCGTGGCGACAAAGTACTCAGCATCTAACCCAAATTAGCGAATGGCCTTACGGCCTGGATATATAGAGGAACCTCATGAAAGTTTATTACGATAAAGATTGTGACCTGTCGATCATCCAGGGCAAGAAAGTCGCCATCATCGGCTACGGCTCCCAGGGTCACGCACAGGCGTGCAACCTGAAAGACTCCGGCGTTGACGTAACCGTTGGCCTGCGCAAAGGCTCGGCTACTGTTGCCAAGGCTGAAGCCCACGGCCTGAAAGTGACTGACGTTGCTTCCGCTGTTGCGGCTGCCGACCTGGTCATGATCCTGACCCCGGACGAGTTCCAGTCCTCGCTGTACAAGAACGAAATCGAGCCGAACATCAAGAAGGGCGCCACCCTGGCCTTCTCCCACGGTTTCGCGATCCACTACAACCAGGTTGTGCCGCGCGCTGACCTCGACGTGATCATGATCGCGCCGAAAGCACCGGGCCACACTGTGCGTTCCGAGTTCGTCAAAGGCGGCGGTATCCCTGACCTGATCGCGATCTACCAGGACGCCTCGGGCAACGCCAAGAACGTCGCCCTGTCCTACGCTGCTGGCGTGGGTGGCGGTCGTACCGGCATCATCGAAACTACCTTCAAGGACGAGACCGAAACCGACCTGTTCGGCGAACAAGCCGTTCTGTGCGGCGGTACCGTTGAGCTGGTTAAAGCCGGTTTCGAAACCCTGGTTGAAGCGGGCTACGCGCCAGAAATGGCCTACTTCGAATGCTTGCACGAACTGAAGCTGATCGTTGACCTCATGTACGAAGGCGGTATCGCCAACATGAACTACTCGATCTCCAACAACGCCGAATACGGCGAGTACGTGACTGGCCCGGAAGTGATCAACGCCGAGTCCCGTCAGGCTATGCGCAACGCCCTGAAACGTATTCAGGACGGCGAATACGCCAAAATGTTCATCAGCGAAGGCGCAACCGGCTACCCTTCGATGACCGCCAAGCGTCGTAACAACGCCGCTCACGGTATCGAAGTCATCGGCGAGCAACTGCGCTCCATGATGCCGTGGATCGGTGCCAACAAGATCGTCGACAAAGCCAAGAACTAAGTCGTACGCATCAAGGGAAAACGCGGCTTAGGCCGCGTTTTTTCGTTTGGGGGCGGGTTCTGGTATAAAGCTGCATCGTTTGCGGGCGAACACGCTCCGCAAGTATTTGTCGAATTCTTTTCACACCGTTGCAAGGTAAAGTCCATGACCGAACGTCCCGAAGAGCCGGGCCAGGCCGCTGACGCCGATAGCCTGCTACCGATCGATGAGCATGTCGAAGAAGGGCATGATGCGGAAGGTCGCAAGGTCCGGCATCGTGGCATCTATCTTTTGCCCAACCTGTTCACCACGGCGAACCTGTTTGCCGGGTTTTATTCCATCATCAACTCCATGAGTGCCCAGAGCGCCCTGGCAGCGGGTGATGCAGCGAGCGCCAGCAAGTACTTCGGTTTTGCGGCTATCGCCATTTTTGTAGCCATGGTGCTCGATGGCCTTGATGGTCGTGTGGCACGCATGACCAACACCCAAAGTGCTTTCGGCGCCGAGTACGACTCGTTGTCGGACATGGTTGCCTTTGGTGTTGCGCCTGCATTGCTGGCGTTTGCCTGGGCACTGGGGGACATGGGCAAGGTGGGCTGGATGGTTGCCTTCATCTATGTTGCCGGCGCGGCCTTGCGCCTGGCGCGTTTCAATACCCAGGTGGGTACTGCCGACAAACGCTACTTCATCGGCCTGGCCAGTCCGGCAGCTGCGGGTGTGGTGGCGGGTATTGTCTGGGCGTTCAGTGACTACGGTATCCAGGGTTCGAAGATGTCATTCCTGGTGGCCTTGATGGTTGCGGCGGCCGGCATGCTGATGGTCAGTAACATCAAGTACAACAGCTTCAAGGAGTTCGACCTCAAGGGGCGCGTGCCTTTCGTGGCGATTCTGGTAGTGGTGCTTGTGTTTGCCGTCGTGTTCAGCGACCCACCGCGCATTCTGCTGCTGGCGTTCCTGGTCTACGCGGCTTCGGGGCCAGTTCAGTACTTGCTGCATCTGCGCCGGGACAAAACATTGCCTTAATGTAATTTCCCCCATACTCCGCAGTCTATTGGTGCATCAGTTCTCCAATACTGCGGAGTTGCCATGCTAATCAAATTGCCCAAAGCGTCCGATTGCCACGAATCTGACGTCACGCCTGAATCCTTCTATCTCTCTCGCCGTAGCTTGCTCGGTGGTGCGCTGGCCGGCATTGCTGCCAGTAGCTTGCCGCGTTGGGCAAGTGCCAACGATGCTTCACGTTATGCCGATGTCGAGGCAGGCAAGGCGCCAAGCTGGTTTACCGGCAAGCTGCCCGATACCAAGTGGCAGGCTGTGACGGTGTCGGGGGAGGCGATTACCCCGTTCAAGGACGCGGCCCACTACAACAACTTCTATGAATTTGGCACTGGCAAGGGCGACCCGGCAACCAATGCGGGGTCACTGCAAACCGAACCTTGGAGTGTGGTGATTGATGGCGAGGTTGCGAAGCCAGGGCGCTATGCCCTGGAAGATTTCATGAAGCCCTACCAGTTGGAGGAGCGAATCTATCGTTTGCGCTGCGTCGAAGCCTGGTCGATGGTCATTCCGTGGATCGGCTTTCCCATCTCGGCCCTGCTCAAGCAGGTAGAGCCTACCTCTAAAGCCAAATACATCCGCTTTGAAACCCTGCAGGATCCCAAGAGCATGCCTGGCCAGCGTTCAAGCTTTGGTTTGATCGACTGGCCTTATGTTGAGGGGCTGCGTTTGGATGAGGCGATGAATCCCTTGGCGATTCTTGCTGTTGGCATGTATGGGCGGGAGCTGCCTAATCAGAACGGGGCCCCGTTGCGTCTGGTGGTGCCGTGGAAGTATGGCTTCAAGAGTGTGAAGTCCATTGTGCGAATCAGCCTGGTGAGTGAGCAGCCGAAAACCACGTGGCAAAGTATTGCGGCGGATGAGTATGGGTTCTATGCGAATGTGAACCCTACGGTCGACCATCCTCGGTGGACGCAGGCACGTGAGCGCCGGTTGCCGAGTGGTCTCTTCAGCCCCAATGTGCGCGAGACGCAAATGTTCAATGGGTACTCCGACGACGTTGCCTCTCTTTATACCAACCTGGATTTGCGGAAGAACTACTGATGCGCTATCCCATCTGGCGCATTGGCGTCTTCATGGCTGCGGCGGTGTGGCCGTTGTTCTGGCTCTACGAAGCGTGGAGTTCTGTCCTGGGGCCGGACCCGGGCAAAGTGCTGGTTGATCGCCTGGGGTTGGGCACCTTGATTCTGCTACTGATCACCTTGGGAATGACGCCGCTGCAGAAATTGAGTGGTTGGGCAGGGTGGATAGCGGTGCGTCGGCAATTAGGGCTGTGGTGCTTTGCGTATGTTGTGCTGCACTTGGCGGCTTATTGTGTGTTTGTGCTGGGGCTCGATTGGTCGCAGCTTGGGGTGGAGTTGCGTAAGCGGCCTTACATTATTGTGGGCGCCTTGGGTTTTCTGTCTTTATTAGTGCTGGCGGTGACTTCGAACCGCTATAGCCAGCGTCGGCTTGGGAGTCGTTGGAAGAAGCTGCACCGTCTCGTCTATGTGATTCTAGGACTTGGCTTGCTGCACATGCTGTGGATTGTGCGAGCGGATCTGAAGGAGTGGGCTATCTATGCCTCTATAGGTGCGTTGCTCCTGGTACTGCGGATACCACCGGTGATGCGCAGAATCCCACGCCTTATTGCGAAAAAACCACTTTCTGCAACAAAAGCGTAATTAGGGGTTGACGGGCGATTCCAGAAGTCTATAATTCGCCCCACTTCCGGCGCAGTCGAAACGGAAAACTCTTTGATAAACAATGAGTTACGTAGGTTTTGACGGTAAGTTGCTTCAG
>NZ_JBWKRS010000020.1:0-119214 GCF_059419385.1 Pseudomonas sp. GW821-FHT05H12
CCCCCCCCCCCCCCCCCCCCCCCCCCCTCCCCCCCCCCCCCCCCCCCCCCCCCCCCCCCCCCCCCCCCCCCCCCCCCGGGCTCCTACGGGTGCGGTATTGAATCAGCGCGGGACCAGGTCCAGGCACACCGAGTTGATGCAGTAACGCAGACCGGTCGGCGGCGGGCCGTCCGGGAACACATGCCCCAGGTGCGCATCGCACTTGGCGCAGGTGACTTCGGTGCGGATCATGCCGTGGCTGACGTCACGGATCTCGATCATCGCACTCTGGGCAATCGGCTCGTAGAAGCTCGGCCAGCCGCAACCGGCATCGAATTTGGTCTTGGAGTCGAACAACGGCTCGTTGCAGCAAATGCAGTGGTACACGCCGTCTGTGGTGGTGGCGTTGTACTTGCCGGAAAACGGGCGCTCGGTGCCTTTGAGCCGGCAGACCTGATATTGAGCGGGGTCGAGCATTTCCCGCCATTCCTCCAGCGTTTTATCCAACTTTTCCATCGGTACACCTCGGCAACTGAAAAACCCTGATCTGTGTCTTTTCCATGGATCAGGCGGCACGTATGATTGCGCCTCTTCAAAACGCCAGTCTGGCACCCGCGCTACCGGCATTCAAACGTATTTATGGGTGCGGGCCTCGCAGGATTCGCAGTACGGTCGTGTCCACACCGTCTGGATCGTTCATTTTCAGGATCACATCGCCATGCAGGTCAGCAAATCGAACAAGCTCGCCAACGTCTGCTACGACATTCGCGGCCCAGTGCTCAAGCACGCCAAACGCCTGGAAGAGGAAGGCCATCGCATCCTCAAGCTGAACATTGGCAACCCGGCGCCTTTTGGTTTCGAAGCGCCGGACGAAATACTCCAGGACGTGATCCGCAACCTGCCGACCGCCCAGGGCTACAGTGACTCCAAGGGCCTGTTCAGCGCGCGCAAGGCGGTGATGCAGTACTACCAGCAAAAGCAGGTGGAAGGCGTTGGCATCGAGGACATCTACCTGGGCAACGGCGTGTCCGAGCTGATCGTGATGTCCATGCAGGCACTGCTCAACAACGGCGACGAAGTGCTGGTGCCGGCCCCCGACTACCCGCTGTGGACCGCTGCCGTGACCCTGGCCGGTGGCCACCCGGTGCACTACCTGTGTGACGAAGGCGCCGACTGGTTCCCGGACCTGGCCGACATCAAGGCCAAGATCACTCCGAACACCAAGGCCCTGGTGATCATCAACCCGAACAACCCGACTGGCGCGGTGTATTCCAAGGAAGTGTTGCTGGGCATGCTCGAACTGGCGCGCCAGCACAACCTGGTGGTGTTCTCCGACGAGATCTACGACAAAATCCTCTACGATGACGCCGTGCACGTGTGCACCGCCTCCCTGGCGCCTGACCTGCTGTGCCTGACCTTCAACGGCCTGTCCAAGTCGTACCGCGTGGCGGGCTTCCGCTCCGGCTGGATCGCCATCTCCGGCCCCAAGCACAACGCCCAGAGCTATATCGAAGGCATCGACATGCTGGCCAACATGCGCCTGTGCGCCAACGTGCCGAGCCAGCACGCCATCCAGACCGCCCTCGGCGGCTACCAGAGCATCAATGACCTGGTATTGCCTCAAGGCCGTTTGCTGGAGCAGCGCAACCGCACCTGGGAACTGCTCAACGCCATCCCGGGCGTGAGCTGTGTAAAACCCATGGGCGCGCTGTATGCCTTCCCACGTATCGACCCGAAGGTTTGCCCGATCCTCAACGACGAGAAGTTCGTGCTCGACCTGCTGCTGTCGGAAAAACTGCTGGTGGTGCAAGGGACTGCGTTCAACTGGCCGTGGCCGGATCACTTCCGTGTGGTGACCTTGCCGCGCGTGGATGACCTGGACATGGCCATTGGTCGCATCGGCAACTTCCTCAAGTCCTATCGCCAGTAACGACTATGGCGCTGTGCGATCGTCAGTCGGTCGCACAGCGATTATCTGGCAACACTTCTCTGCCCTGCCTAGCCTCCTCCTTATCGCGGCACACCACGGATCGGTCAGCCCCCTATAATTACGGGACGACAAGGCACGAATACGGTGATCATGGCCTGCTTTCCAGATCGGAAAAACCCTTCAAGGCTCTACGTTCAGGCTGTAGGACACAGTTTGAAATAGTCGCCCGGTTGAATAGCCTCAGGCCGCACCTTATATACCCCGCAGTACGCGACATATTAAGCATGAGGAGAACTCTACAACCATGATGCGCATCCTGCTGTTCTTGGCCACTAACCTGGCGGTCGTGCTGATTGCCAGCATCACCCTGAGCCTTTTCGGCTTCAACGGGTTCATGGCGGCCAACGGGGTCGATCTGAACCTCAATCAGCTGCTGGTCTTCTGTGCGGTCTTTGGTTTTGCCGGTTCGCTGTTCTCGCTGTTCATCTCCAAGTGGATGGCGAAGATGAGCACCAGCACCCAGGTGATCACCCAACCCCGTACCCGGCATGAGCAATGGTTGCTGCAGACCGTCGAGCAACTGTCCCGCGAAGCCGGGATCAAGATGCCCGAAGTCGGGATCTTCCCGGCCTACGAGGCGAACGCCTTTGCCACCGGCTGGAACAAGAACGACGCACTCGTTGCCGTCAGCCAGGGCATGCTGGAACGCTTCTCCTACGATGAAGTGAAGGCAGTACTGGCCCACGAGATTGGCCACGTAGCCAACGGTGACATGGTCACCCTGGCGCTGGTGCAGGGTGTGGTGAACACCTTCGTGATGTTCTTTGCGCGGATCATCGGCAACTTTGTCGACAAGGTGATCTTCAAGAACGAGGAAGGTCGCGGTATTGCCTACTACGTGGCGACCATCTTCGCTGAGTTGGTACTGGGCTTCCTGGCCAGCGCGATCACTATGTGGTTCTCGCGCAAACGGGAATTCCGTGCAGACGAAGCCGGTGCCCGCCTGGCCGGTACCGGGGCGATGATCGCAGCGCTGCAACACCTGCGCTCCGAACAGGGCTTGCCGGTGCATATGCCGGACAGCCTGACGGCGTTTGGTATCAACGGCGGTATCAAGCAGGGCATGGCTCGCCTGTTCATGAGCCACCCGCCGCTGGAAGAGCGTATCGACGCGTTGCGTCGTCGCGGCTGACAGGCAGTAGGTGACACACAAGAAAGGGGCGATTTGATCGCCCCTTTTTTATTGCCCCTGGGTTCTGTGCCGAGGCTGCTGCCGTCATCGCTGGCAAGCCAGCTCCTACATGTGGAATGCACTCCCCTGTAGGAGCTGGCTTGCCAGCGATGGCGGCAGCACGATCAACGCTTCGCCAACTGGTAGACACGCTCCTCAAGGCGATCAACACCGTCCTGCACGAACTTCCAGCTCTCAGCCAAAATGTCCTGTTCTTCCAGCACCGCCAACGCCCAGTGTGCACCCAGCAGCACCTTCACTTCGTCATCGGTGACCGCAAACGGTGGGCCGGCTTTCTGGGCCTGGTCATAATCGAGCGTGATCAAAACGCCTTGGCACCCAGGCGCTAGCAGGTCGTTGAGATGCTCGCAGTAACGCGCCCGCATCAGGGGCGGCAAGGCAATCAGCGCAGCACGGTCGTAGAGCGCAGTGCAATCGGCCACTGCTTCAGCGTCCAGCGCAAAGAAATCACCGCACCACAGCTCCACCTGATCAGCCTGGTACACCGTGAAGGCGCCTTGCCGGCTGATCCGGGGCGTGAGCCCTTGCTCTATGAAGAACGCCTCCACCGCCTGCTCTGACAGCTCCACGCCCATCACTTGGTGCCCGTGACTGGCCAGCCACATCAAATCCAGGCTTTTGCCACACAGCGGCACCAGCACCTTGGCACCTTCAGCCAGCGCAAGCCGCGGCCAGTACCGCTGCAAGTAAGGGTTAACCTCAGGCAAGTGAAAGCCAATCTGATTGCGCGCCCAGCGCTCTTGCCAAAACTTAGGCTCCATAAATCACCCTGAAAATTCGATAAAAAGGCGCTAAAACTTATATTAGATTTAGATCAATGATCTGATTGAAGATGGTCCCATGTTAACGCTCAGGACCCTACTTATGTTCCCCAGCCTGTTTATCTCCCACGGCTCGCCCATGCTGGCCCTGCAACCCGGCGCCAGTGGCCCGGCCCTGCAGCGCCTGGCCGCCGAATTGCCCCGTCCTAAAGCGATCGTGGTGGTATCGGCACACTGGGAAAGCCAGGAATTACTCGTCAGCGGCAGCCAGGCCCCGGAAACCTGGCATGATTTCGGGGGGTTCCCCCGCGAATTGTTTGCCGTGCAATATCCCGCACCCGGCGATCCGCAGTTGGCCGCAGAGATTGTGGAATTGCTGCACGCCGACGGTTTGAATGCACGCATCGATGAGCGCCGCCCCTTTGACCACGGCACCTGGGTACCGCTGTCGCTGATGTACCCGGCAGCCGATATTCCAGTGGTCCAAGTGTCGCTGCCAAGTCGCATGGGCCCTGCCCTGCAGACGCGCGTGGGGCATGCCCTCGCCAGCCTGCGCGAGCAAGGCGTATTGCTGATTGGCTCCGGCAGCATCACCCACAACCTGGGCGAACTGAACTGGCGTGCCGGGCCGGAAACCATCGAACCCTGGGCGCGGGATTTCCGTGACTGGGTAGTGGACAAGCTGGCCGCCAACGATGAAACCGCGCTGCACGACTACCGTCGCCAGGCGCCCCATGCCGTGCGCAGCCATCCCAGCGACGAACACCTGTTGCCGCTGTACTTTGCGCGGGGTGCCGGCGGTGATTTCAGTGTCGCTCATCAAGGCTTCACCCTGGGCGCACTGGGCATGGACATCTATCGCTTCGGCTAACGCAGATCCAATGGTGGAAACGGGCTTGTGGGAGCTGGCTTGCCTGCGATGCAAACACCTCGGTCTGTCAGGCTGACCTGGGTGATCCTATCGCAGGCAAGCCAGCTCCCACATAAACCAGCTCCCACAGTTGACCGAGTGCTGATCCGAAAATACCAGGCAAAAAAAATCCCCGAACCAGTCGGGGATTTTTTATGTGCGATCAATCAGCCCAAGGGCGGATCAATCTTCGCGGTAGCGACGCAGCTTCAGCTGCTTACCGGCAACGCGAGTGTCTTTCAGCTTGGCCAGCAGTTTTTCCAGACCGTCTTCCGGCAGCTCCACCAGGGAGAAGCTGTCACGGACCTGGATACGACCGATGGCTTCACGGGCCAGGCCACCCTCGTTGAGGATAGCGCCCAGCAGGTTCTTGGCAGCGATACCATCACGCGCGCCCAGCGCGGTACGGCAACGAGCACGGCCTTCAGCCAATGGAACCGGAGCACGACGCTCACGATCACCACGGTCTGGACGGTCGCCGGAACGCTCTGGACGATCACCGCGTGGCGCGCTGTTCGGAACCAGTGGGCGTTCTTTCTCGATGGCAGCCAGGGTCAGGGCTTGACCGTTAGTTGCTTTGCGCAGCAGGGCTGCAGCCAGGGCACGCGGGGTGCAACCGATATCGGCAGTCAGGCGGTCCAGCAGGTCGCCGTGGGTCGATTCAGCGTCAGCCACCAGCGGCGACAGGCTGTTGGTCAGTTTCTTGATGCGCGCATCCAGGACAGCCTGGGCGTCCGGCAGGCGGACTTCGGCAACTTTCTGGCCAGTCACACGCTCGATCACTTGCAGCATGCGGCGCTCACGTGGAGTCACCAGCAGCAGTGCGCGACCTTCGCGACCGGCACGGCCAGTACGGCCGATACGGTGAACGTAGGACTCTGGATCGTACGGCATGTCAACGTTGAACACGTGGGTGATACGTGGAACGTCGAGACCACGGGCAGCAACGTCGGTCGCTACAACGATGTCCAGGCGGCCATCCTTGAGGGAGTCGATCACGCGCTCACGCTGGTTCTGGGCGATGTCACCGTTCAGCGCAGCGGCTTTGTAGCCTTTGGCTTCCAGGGCACTGGCCAGGTCCAGGGTCGCTTGCTTGGTGCGTACGAACATGATCAGGGCGTCGAAGTCTTCGACTTCCAGCAGGCTCAATACAGCCGAGGTCTTCTGGTCAGCGTGAACCAACAGGTGAGCCTGTTCGATCGCGGTAACGGTCTGGGTCTTGGTCTGGATCTTGACGTGCTCTGGGTCACGCAGGTGACGCTCGGCAATGGCACGGATCGACTGTGGCAGAGTGGCCGAGAACAGTACGGTCTGGCGGGTCGGAGGCAGTGCCTTGAAGATGACTTCCAGGTCATCCATGAAGCCCAGCTTCAACATTTCGTCAGCTTCGTCCAGAACCAGGTGGTTCACGGTCGACAGCACTTTCTCGTCACGACGCAGGTGGTCGCACAGACGGCCCGGGGTGGCGACAACGATCTGTGCGCCATTACGGATTGCTTTGAGTTGTGGGCCCATCGGCGCGCCGCCGTAAACGGCCACAACGGTTACGCCTGGCATTTGCTTGGCGTAGGTTTCAAAAGCGGTTGCTACTTGCAGCGCCAACTCACGGGTTGGCGCCAGGATCAGGGCTTGCGGTTCGCGCTTGGCAGGGTCGATGCACTGCAGGATAGGCAAAGCGAACGCGGCAGTTTTGCCGGTACCGGTTTGCGCCTGGCCAATCATGTCCTTGCCGGCCATGATGATCGGGATCGATTGCTGCTGAATCGCCGAAGGCTCTTCGTAGCCAGTCGCTGCGACGGCTGCAAGAATATTCGGGTTCAGATTAAAAGCGGCGAAGCCGCCGGTTTCCTGGGTCATGGGTCTGCCTCTAAGTGCATCCGCAAAGACCCATGCTCCAAAGCTGCGCATGCCGTGTTGAGACTCAAGAGTCGCCCTGGCTGCTTTGTCGGCGGGGATTTGCGAAAACGAATGAATGAAAAAGATTCGTCAAGGAAGAGTCCGCTGTGCGGACGTGCAGCCGAAGCTGACTTCGGGGAATTGCGCTACCTAAACGCGGCCCGGTTAAAGGCCGGCGCGCACTATACCGGAAATACCTGAAAAAGGGAGCTTTTTTTATCGGAAAGCACCGATAAACCGCGCTGTGTCACAGTCTTTGCAGATAAGCGCGCCAGGGTCTATTTTTCAAAGGCCCGGCCCTGTTGGTCACAACGCTTAAACGGTTCACCTAACCTTTTGGACCCTTTGGTCTGAAACCTTCCCCGCGCCCGAGGGCACACCCGATGAATCAAGCCACCAGCAGTCGCGTCAGCCGTGAATTACAGGGCCATGTCCTGCTGTTGGGCCTGGACCGAGTGGCCAAGCGCAATGCCTTCGATCTGGACCTGCTCAATGAATTGAGTTTGGCGTATGGCGAATTTGATCGAAACGAAGAGGCCCGGGTGGCCGTGGTGTTTGCCCACGGCGATCACTTCACCGCCGGGTTGGACCTGGCCAATGTCAGCGGCGTGATGGCCGGAGGCTGGCAGCCGCCGCTGGGCGGATGTGACCCTTGGGGCGTGTTCGCCGGTCCACGGGTGAGTAAACCGGTGATTGTCGCGGCCCAGGGCTACTGCCTGACTATCGGTATCGAGTTGATGCTGGCGGCCGATATCAACCTGTGCGCCAGTAACACCCGCTTTGCGCAAATGGAAGTACAGCGTGGGATCTTTCCGTTTGGCGGTGCGACATTACGCTTTCATCAGATCGCTGGCTGGGGCAACGCGATGCGCTGGCTGCTCACCGGCGACGAGTTTGACGCCCACGAGGCCTTGCGCCTGGGGTTGGTACAGGAAGTGATGGCCAGCGAAGACCTGCTGCCACGCGCCCTTGAGCTGGCCAACCGCATTGCACGCCAGGCGCCGCTGGGGGTGCAGGCCACGTTGATGTCGGCGCGATTGGCGCGCATGGAGGGTGAGGCGTTGGCGGCTGCGGCGTTGCCGCCGATGGTGGATAAGCTGCTTAACAGTGAGGACGCCAAGGAGGGTGTGCGGGCGATGATTGAGAAGCGGCCGGGGGTGTTCAAGGGAATTTAGTTGTCGGCAGTGATGGCCTCTTCGCGGGCAAGTCGAATCGTCGCACCGCCGCTCCCACAGGGGAATGCATTTCAACAGGGAAACGCGGTCGAATGTGGGAGCGGGCTTGCTCGCGAAGGCGTCGGGACAGACAACTAGGTCGCCGGCCGAATCGCCTTGATCAACGACTGCAACGAATACCCCAACCGCGGCGCCAAGGCTTCGGCGCGGGCCGACAGCGCCTGCATATCCAACGGCTGATCCAGGTCTGACGGCACCAGCAGAATCACGTTGCCCTCCTTCACCGGCAGTTCCCAGTAATGCCGGTGGTACAACCCACGCAGCAAGGCGGCCCCCAACGGTTTGCCATCATCCGTGGCCCATTGGTTAATCACCAGCCAGCCACCCGGGTTGAGTTTTTTCTGGCAGTTTTCCAGGAAGGTCCAGGCCAGGTGCCCGACGCCGGGGCCTACATCGGTGTACAGGTCGACAAAAATCAGGTCGGCCGATTCGGCCGTCTCCAGCAATTGCAGGGCGTCGCCGATGCGAATGTACAACCGCGGATCGTCATCCAGCCCCAGGTACTCGATGGCCAGGCGCGGCACATCGGGGCGCAGCTCGATGGCCTCGACATCTTCCAGCGGCAGGAACTTGAGGCACGCCTGGGTCAGCGTCCCGGCGCCGAGCCCCAGGAACAGCGCACTCTCCGGCAATTCATGGCACAGCGCACCTATCAGCATCGCGCGGGTGTAGTCGTATTCCAGCCAGCTCGGATCAGCGGTAAACACGCAGCTTTGCTCGATGGCATCGCCAAACTCGAGAAAACGGTAATCGGCCACTTCGAGCACACGGATCATGCCGAAATCATCATGGACTTCGGCCAGCAGGCGCTCGACACGCTCCTCGGTCATCACTACTCCTAACGGGTTGGGCACTGCAAAGGCGCGATTGTCGGCCAACCGGCGGCAACAGGTCACGCACTAATTGCTGATAACATTGGCGCCCGACCGTCAACCACCCAATCGAGTTCATGATGAGCCAACCCTGGAGCCCCGACAGCTGGCGCGCCCTGCCGATCCAGCAACAACCCCAGTACCCGGACGCTGCACATTTGCTGCACGTGGAGCAGAGCCTGGCCAGCTACCCGCCGCTGGTGTTTGCCGGGGAAGCCCGCGAGTTGCGCCGTCAGTTTGCCGAAGTCACCCAGGGTCGCGCATTCCTGTTGCAGGGCGGTGACTGCGCCGAGAGCTTTGCCGAGTTCTCTGCCGCAAAAATCCGCGACACGTTCAAGGTGCTGCTGCAGATGGCCATCGTGATGACCTTCGCCGCCGGTTGCCCGGTGGTGAAAGTCGGGCGCATGGCCGGCCAGTTCGCCAAGCCGCGTTCGGCCAACGATGAAACCATCGACGGCATCACCCTGCCCGCCTACCGTGGCGACATCGTCAACGGCATCGGTTTCGACGAAAAAAGCCGCGTGCCGGACCCGGACCGCCTGCTGCAGTCGTACCACCAGTCCACCGCCACCCTGAACCTGCTGCGCGCCTTTGCACAGGGCGGCTTTGCCGACCTGCACCAGGTGCACAAGTGGAACCTGGACTTCATCGCCAATTCCGCCCTGGCCGAAAAGTACAGCCAGCTGGCCGACCGCATCGATGAAACCCTGGCGTTCATGCGTGCCTGCGGCATGGACGATTCGCCGCAATTGCGCGAAACCAGCTTTTTCACCGCCCACGAAGCCTTGCTGCTCAACTACGAACAAGCGTTCGTGCGCCGCGACAGCCTGACCAACGATTACTACGACTGCTCGGCCCACATGCTCTGGATCGGTGATCGCACTCGCCAGCTGGACGGTGCCCACGTCGAGTTCCTGCGTGGCGTGAACAACCCGATCGGGGTCAAGGTCGGCCCAAGCATGAACCCCGACGACTTGATCCGCCTGATCGACATCCTCAACCCGGACAACGATCCCGGCCGTCTCAACCTGATCGCGCGCATGGGCGCCGGCAAGGTCGGCGACCACCTGCCCAACCTGATCCGCGCCGTCCAGCGCGAGGGCAAGCAGGTGCTGTGGAGCTCCGACCCGATGCACGGCAACACCATCAAGGCCAGCAGCGGCTACAAGACCCGTGACTTTGCGCAGATCCTCAGCGAAGTGAAGGCGTTCTTCCAGGTGCACCAGGCCGAGGGCACGTATGCCGGCGGCATCCATATCGAAATGACCGGGCAGAACGTCACCGAATGCATCGGGGGCGCGCGGCCGATCACTGAGGATGGTTTGTCGGACCGCTACCACACGCATTGCGACCCACGGATGAATGCCGATCAGTCGTTGGAGTTGGCGTTTTTGATTGCGGAGACGTTAAAGCAAGTTAAGCGCTGACCTTGCGTCGACTGCTCTGACGCCATCGCGGGCAAGCCCGGCTCCCACAGAAGAGTGCATTTCAACTGTGGAATGCATTCAACTGTGGGAGCCGGGCTTGCCCGCGATGGCGCCCTAAAGAACACTGCCCCTATTGATCATTGCCACCCGCAACCTATCAGCACTCGGCCGCTGGCAATTGAGCTGCACCTGCTCCAGCCCCAACCAGCTGGCCATTTGCAACAGGTTCGCAGCCAGCGCCTGCATGCCCTCTTCGTCCAAACCCTGTTCTTCTTCGTGCACCGCATGAACGGCCAAGCGTCCATTGACGCGTTCGGCGCGCAGGTCGACGCGTGCGGCAATCCGCTCATTGTGCAAAAACGGCAATACGTAATAGCCGAACACCCGCTTGTCTTGCGGCGTGTAGATCTCCAGCCGGTAACGGAAATCAAACAGGCGCTCGGTGCGGCTACGCTCCCAGATCAGCGAATCAAAGGGCGACAACAACGCGCTGGCCGGTACCTTGCGGGGTACTCTGGGGTCCGGAAGACAGTACGCGGGCTGCTTCCAACCCTGCACCTGGCACGTCACCAATTGGCCATCCTCGACCAGTTCCGCCAAAGCGCTGCGGCTGTCGGCCGGATCCAGGCGGAAATAATCGCGCAGGTCTTTTTCGGTGCCCACGCCCAGCGCAGTGGCACTGTGCAGCAGCAAGCCGCGCTGGGCCTCGGCTTCACTCAAGGCGGCGTGTTGAAGGATGTCGCCCGGGATGACGCGCTCCGGCAAATCATAGAGCCGCTCAAAACCGCGCCGCCCTGCAACGGTGACCAAACCGGCCGCGAACAGCCATTCCAACGCATGTTTCTCATCACTCCAGTCCCACCACGGGCCCGCCCGCTCCTCACGGGTCGACAGGCTGCCCGCACCCAAGGCGCCTTGTTGCTCAACGCTGCGCAGCACGCGTTGGATAGTGGCCTGTTGTTCACGACCGAAACGCGCCATCTGCGAGTAGATGCCCTGCCCTTGCTTGGCCCGCTCCATGCGCCAGCGCATCAGCGGGTACAGCGCCATAGGCAGCAATGAGGCCTCATGGCCCCAATATTCGAACAGCGAACGTCGCCGACCCTGGCTCCAGGCGGCCTGTTCAAGCATCAACGGGGCGTAATTGCCCAAACGGGAAAACAACGGCAAATAATGAGAACGCACAACGGCGTTCACCGAGTCGATCTGCAACACCCCCAACCGATCGATCATCCGGTTCAGGTGCGCGGCCTTGATGAGTGCAGGCGCCTGGCGCCCGGAAAACCCCTGGGCCGCCAGCGCCATGCGTCGAGCTTGCTTGAGTGAAAATGACAGGTCGGCAGGCATGGGGTTCTCCGTGTGGGCTCGCCGCCTACCCTACTGCATCCGCGATCATTTTCGCAGCGGGTCTTCCCAGAAATGCAGGTGACGCTCTTGCTCTACATCGGCGCGATTGAGGCCGATGTCCTTGAGCGCTTCGTCGCTCAAATGTGCCAGCATCTGACGCTCATGGTGCAACGACTGCCAGCGCGCAACCGTGTGAAACAGCCCGGCGAACGGACGTTTCGCCATCAACACAAAACCAGTTTGACCTTTCATCTTCTCGCCCTCCAGTGGGGATGACGCGAGTGTGTGCCTTGCCCTATGATCAATCCAACGAATGTTTCTTATGCAATACATCTCGGAGATTGATCAATTGAGCGCCTACCCGAGCATCGACACCGAAGTGCTGCGCACCTTCGTCGCCATCGCCGATCAGGGCGGCTTTACCCGGGCCGGTGAGATGGTCAACCGCACCCAATCGGCGGTGAGCATGCAGATGAAACGCTTGGAAGAGGACGTGCTACAGCGCAAGCTGTTCGAGCGCGACGGGCGCCAGGTGCGGCTCACGCCCGAAGGCCAGGTGCTGCTGGGTTATGCGCGGCGCATCCTGAAACTGCACAGCGAAGTGTTCAACACATTGCGCGAGCCGCACATGGTCGGGCTGGTGCGCATCGGCACGCCTGATGATTACGTGATGCGTTTCCTCCCGGGCATCCTCAAGCGGTTTTCCAAGGCGTATCCGCTGATTCAGCTCGAAATGCACTGCGAGTCGTCCCAGGTATTGATGCAGCGCCGCGACTTGGCGTTGACGGTGATCAGTCGCGAGCCCGGCAGTGAGGTCGGTGAACTGTTGCGCACGGATCGCATGGTTTGGGTAGCGTCGTCATGTTTCTGTGTGGACGAGCACGCTGCGTTGCCACTGGCGATTTCCGGTGCCGACTGCTTGTACACCGATTGGGCACGCTCGGCCCTGGATGCGGCCGGACGTGACTACCGCCTGGCCTACCACAGCTCTAACGTGGCGGCGATTCAAGCGGTGGTGAATGCCGGTCTGGCGGTGATGATTAGTATGGAAAGCCTGGTGACTGACGAACTGCGAGTGCTGGGCAGCGACGAAGGTTTCCCGCCACTGCCGTCGATGAGTTTGCGTCTGCTGCGTAACCCGACCCTGAACTCCCCCATTACCGATTGCCTGGCGGATTACATTCTCGAAGGCTTCAGACTTTAAACGTCAGCATCACCGCGCAAATCGCCAGGAAGCCGCAGAACAAGCCGCGCAGCACGCGCTCCGGCAACGCATGGGCAACTTTTACGCCCCAACTGATACTGAGCAACCCACCAATGGCCAACGGCACGCCGATCATCCAGTCCACTTCCTGGTGCCAGGCGTAAGTCACCAGGGTCACACCGGTACTGGGTAAGGCCAGCGCCAGGGACAGGCCCTGCGCCACCACCTGGGTAGTACCAAACACGCTGGTCAGCACGGGCGTGGCAACCACCGCACCGCCCACGCCGAACAGGCCACCCATCGAACCGGAGGCGGCGCCCAACACGCCGAGCCATGGCCAGGAATAACGCATCTGCGCCGTGGGCGGTGCATTGCGCGTGAACATGCGCAGCAGGTTGTAGGCCGCCAGCGTCAGCAGAAACGCAATAAAGCCAACACGCATGGCGCCCGCATCCAGGCCCACGGCCCAGATCGAACCGAGCCAGGCAAAGCTGAAGCCCATCACGCCCAATGGCAGCGCGTGGCGCAGTTCGATGCGGTTGCGCTGGTGATAACGCCACAGGGCCAGCATCACGTTGGGCACCACCATGACCAGTGCCGTGCCTTGGGCAAGCTGCTGATCCAGGCCAAACAACACGCCCAGCACGGGGATTGCAATCAGCCCGCCACCAATGCCAAACAGCCCGCCGACCGTGCCAAGGGCTGCGCCCAATAGGAGGTACATCGCTAAATCCAACACCGCTCATTACTCCAGAAGCCCAGGCCTTGCATGCTACGCAGTCGGCTCTGGCGGGGAAACGCACAGCAACGCACAATGGCTGTGCCAATCTCGCATAAGCGTATATTCAATGAATCCTAATGCCCTGACCGATCAACTAGGTCTGTTCCTCGATGTGCTGGAAACCGGCAGTTTTTCTGCCGCTGCACGCCGCCATCCACTGACGCCTTCAGCCGTGGCGCGACGTATCGACAGCCTGGAAAGCTCGGTGGGCAGCCAGCTGTTCCAGCGCAGCACCCATGCGGTGGTGCCCACGCCGGCAGGCCTGGCCTTTGCCGAGCGCGCGCGGCGGATCGTCAGCGAACTGCAGTTGGCGCGGGCCGAGGCGGTGTCCTTGAGCCACGCGCCGGAAGGCCTGATTCGTGTGGATGCGCCGGCGGCGTTCGGTCGGCGGCACCTGGCCCCGGTGATTGCCGACTTCCTGAATGTGTACCCGGGGCTGGATGTACACCTGCACCTGATCGACAGTTTTGTGGACATGCAGGGCGCACACCTGGGCAAGGTCGATCTGGTGCTGCGCGCCGGGCATATCGTCGATACCCGGCTGATTGCCACGCCCCTGGCCAGTATCGTGCGCATCGCCTGCGCCAGCCCGGCCTACCTGAAAAATCGCGGTACACCCACTCATCCGCGCGAACTCAGCGACCACGACGGCCTGGACTGGGATGGGTTGGCGCCAATGTTCGCCTGGCGCTTCGAGCTGGATGGGCGCCGCGCCACCTATCGCCCAAAACGTATCCGCATGAGCGCCAACAATGCCGAGGCGCTGCTGTCGGGCGCATTGGCGGGGTTGGGGATCGCGCACCTTCCCACCTGGCTGGCGAGTGAATACCTGGTGCGCGGTGAATTGCTGCCGCTGTTCTGCGAAAACGGCCTGCCCAGCCCGGAAACCACCGGGATCTACGCGTTGCGCCTGGAACAACAGGCCAACGCCCGCAGCCGCTTGCTGCTGGAATACCTCAAGTCACGTTTCAGCCCCGTGCCGCATTGGGATCTGGCCCTGCAAAGCGGCTTGGTCTGACTGGGCAGACAGAATTATCTGGCGCATTAAAGATTTGGCCGCTAGATTCCAGCCCAGACACGCTTTTTCGAGGCACCGCCATGAGCAAGAATCCTGACCCGTGCGAATCACTGATGCTGGACAACCAGCTGTGCTTTGCCCTTCACTCCACGTCGCTGTTGATGACCAAGGTCTACAAACCGCTGCTGCAGGCCCTTGGCCTGACCTACCCGCAATACCTGGCCATGATGGTGTTGTGGGAAGAAGACGGTTTGACCGTCGGCGAAATCAGCAGCCGACTGCTGACCGACCCGGGCTCACTGACCCCACTGCTCAAGCGCCTGGAAGCTGAAGGCGTACTCAGCCGCACCCGCAGTCGTGAGGACGAACGGGTTGTCGTGGTGGAGTTGACCGACGCCGGTCGCGCCTTGCAGGACAAGGCTATGGGGATTCCGCAGTGCATTTTGGGGGCCAGCGGTTTGGAGCTCGAACAGTTGCAAAAGCTGCAAGCTGACCTGATCTCATTGCGCGCCAACCTGCAAGCCAACGTTTAATCCCTCTCCCGTGTAGGAGCCGGCTTGCCGGCGATTGCGGTACATCTGACACAACGCAATCGCCGGCAAGCCGGCTCCTACAGGGTCAGAAAATCGCTCATTGCGAAATAATTTGTAAATTTATCTTGCGCGCAAAACATTAGCGCTATACATTCGCCTCACCAACTACTTAGCGCGCAAACATTTAGCGCTAAAAACCAAGAGGACGACACCATGCAAACTCTCTATACCGCAGTAGCCACCGCCACCGGCGGCCGTGATGGTCGTGCTGTTTCCAACGACAACATCCTCGACGTAAAACTCTCCACTCCCAAGGAACTGGGCGGTGCCGGCGGCCAGGCGACCAACCCTGAGCAACTGTTCGCTGCTGGCTACTCGGCCTGCTTCATCGGCGCACTGAAGTTCGTCGCCAGCCAGACCAAACGCAAGATTCCTGATGACGCATCGATCACTGCCCACGTTGGCATCGGCCAGATCCCCGGTGGTTTCGGCCTGGACATCGACCTGAACATCAACCTGCCGGGCCTGGCCCAGGAAGACGCGCAAAGCCTGGTCGATGCTGCCCACCAGGTGTGCCCGTACTCCAACGCCACCCGTGGCAACGTCGATGTACGCCTGCACGTGACCGTCTAAATGAACTCGGCCGCCCCTGGAGAAAACAATGAACACAATTGGTAAAGCGCTCACCGGCACCCTGCTCGCCCTGTCCATCACCAGCGCGTTTGCTGCAACCGGTGATGTCGAGCACAACACTCAGGCCTTCCTGGATGTGCTGAACGCAGGTACCGGTAAACCGATGGAGCAACTGACGCCACAGGACGCCCGTGCCGTACTGGCCGGCGCCCAGGCCGGTGTGAAGCTGACGCTGCCACAGGCGGATGTGAGCCAGAAGACCATTCAGGTCGATGGCAAGCCGCTGGGCCTGACCATCGTGCGTCCAGCCGGGGTCAAGGGCACGTTGCCCGTGTTCATGTTCTTCCATGGCGGCGGCTGGGTGCTGGGGGATTACCCGACTCATGAGCGCCTGGTGCGGGACCTGGTCGTGGGTTCGGGGGCGGTGGCGGTATTCGTCAACTACACGCCTTCGCCAGAAGCGCATTACCCGGTGGCGATCAACCAGGCCTACGGCGCCACAAAATGGGTGGCCGAGCACGGCAAAGAGATCAACGTCGATGGCAAGCGCCTGGCGGTCGCGGGCAACAGTGTCGGCGGCAACATGGCGGCGGTGGTCAGCCTGATGGCCAAGGACAAGGGCACGCCAGCGATCCAGTTCCAGTTGCTGCTGTGGCCGGTGACCGACGCCAACTTCGACACCGGGTCCTACAACCAGTATGCCGAAGGGCACTTCCTCACCCGGAACATGATGAAGTGGTTCTGGGACAACTACACCACCGACGCCAAGCAACGCGCCGAGATCTACGCCTCGCCGCTGCGGGCCACCACGGACCAGCTCAAGGGCCTGCCGCCCGCGCTGATCCAGACGGCCGGTGCCGACGTACTGCGTGATGAAGGCGAAGCCTATGCCCGCAAGCTGGACGCAGCCGGTGTGCCGGTAACCGCCGTACGCTACAACGGCATGATCCACGACTACGGTTTGCTCAACGTGGTCAGCCAGGTGCCGGCCGTGCGCTCAGCCCTGCTCCAGGCCTCGGATGAACTCAAGCAGCACCTGAAGTAAACGTGACGCCCACAAAAAAGCCCGACTCAAGGTCGGGCTTTTTTTCGTATCGGCAGGGCCAGAATTACTTCTTGGCGCGACCTTTGTACGAACCACCTTCACGGGTGTCGATTTCGATCAGGTCGTCGATTTCGATGAAGTCGGCAACTTGCAGCTCGGTACCGTTGCTCAGCTTGGCTGGCTTCATGACCTTGCCCGAAGTGTCGCCGCGAGCGGAACCTTCGGTGTAGGCCACTTTACGCACGATGGTGGTCGGCAGTTCTACGGAAACCAGGCGCTCTTCGAAGAAAATAGCTTCGCAAACGTCTTCCATGCCTTCTTCGATGAACGGCAGAACGGCTTCGATATCTTCAGCGTTCAGCTCGTACATGGTGTAGTCGGTGGTGTCCATGAACGTGTAGGTGTCGCCGCTGATGAAGGACAGAGTCGCTTCTTTGCGGTCGAGGATCACGTCGTCCAGTTTGTCGTCGGCGCTGTAAACGATCTCGGTCTTGTAACCGGTCAGCAGGTTCTTCAGCTTGGTCTTCATGATTGCGCTGTTACGACCAGACTTGGTGAACTCAGCTTTCTGAACCAGCCAAGGGTCGTTTTCGAGACGGATCACTGTACCGGGTTTCAGTTCTTTACCAGTTTTCATTGCATATATCCGAAATTTGGATGGGATTTACAAAATTCAAGGTGGCGTATCATATCCAACTTTCATAAAACTGTACCAGCGCCGTCGCAAGATCGGCCTGCAAGCCTTGTTCCAGACACCACGATTGCGCGTGCTGGCTCACCTCCGGCCAGTGTTCCAGCAGCATTTTCCACGGCTGTGCCATATCGCCATCCGTGTTCCAGGCTTGCCAGAGCGCGATCAGTGCAGCCTTGGCGGCCGGGGATAACGCCTCGGTATAGAGCGCCAGGAATGCATCGAGCTTGTCCAGGTGGATGTCTTCGTCCTGCCGATAGATGTGCCACAACAGCGGACGCCCGGCCCACTGGGCGCGCACGAACGAGTCTTCACCGCGCACCGCGTTGAACTCGCAACTCCACAGCAGACGGTCATATTGTTCCTGGCGCACGAACGGCAGCACCTGCACCGTCAGTCCCTCGCGCACGTGGATATCGCCCGCTACCAGTCCCTCAATGCCCAACCAGTGCTGCACATCACCCAGAATTCGCCCTTCCGGAACCAACAGATGAGTGGCGCGCCCGTCCGTCGCCAACACGTCCAGCCAACTGGCTAGCCCTGCATTTTCATAGGCGAACAGCGACATCAAACGCGCGCCCGGCGCACGAAACACACCCAAGGATTGCAGGAATTGCTGCTGAGCGGCGCCATCTTGCTGAAACGCCTGACGCTGCTCCAACAGGCCCGCCTCACGCAACAAACCGCCGGTTCCCACACGAAAACCAGGAAAGAAGAAGTACTTCTGCACGCCCTTGAACTTCACCGATGGCAGGCGATGACACCCCACCACCCAGTCTTCGGCGCTGAGGTAATCCAGGTTCATCCACAACGGCGTGCGTTCGCGTGCGGCCATGACTTCCATATAGTCCGCAGGCAGTTGGCAGGCGAATGCAGCAATGACCACATCGGCGGACGCGGTCCCAGGCCATTCGGCCGGCCAGTGCCGCACTTCAACGCCCTCCTGCCATTGTGCATCCCGCTGCACATCAATTTCCGGACACATGCGCTCGAAGGCCCGCAGGTCATCAACCCACAAGCGCACGTCACAACCGTGCTCCATCACCAATTGCCGGGCCAGGCGCCAGGTCACGCCGATGTCGCCGTAGTTGTCGACGACGCTGCAAAAAATATCCCAGCGGGCTTTCATTCCGGGCTCCAACGATCAAAGGCTCGATTGTCCGCATAAATGCACCGATGCAGAAGGCTTGATCGCGATTATTCTGCACGGTGGCTGTGCGACAATCGCCGCCACGCCGCAAATGCCTGCCAGGAGGCCGTCATGTCTGATCGTCCGTTGTCGCTTTTCAAGCTCAGTGTCGCTATCGCGTTTGGCGTCTGGCTGGGGTTTGTCGCCATCGTGCTGAGCACCTGGCTGGCGTCTCGCTACCTGTTCCCGCAAAGCCTGGCACCGGTGGCCCAGGCGGTGCAGCAATTGGGCAAGCCCGCGGTTGCGCCAGCCGAGCCGCCGAACCGGATGTTCGAGCAGTATCAGCAGAACCTGCAAAAGCAGGAACAACAGCAAGCCCTGGACCAGGCCCGCAGCAATGCGCGTAATCTGCCCAACCCCAAATGCCAGTTCTGGCTGCAACAGGACCAGAACGCCCCCAACGAAAAGACCCGAGCCAATGTCCTGCAATTCTGCGATTGATGACCATGAATAAACACGCCGTCCTCCAGTTGATCCTGGAACAGCTAAGCGTCGACCTCGATATCGCCCAACGCGCCGCGCAGACCGCCTACGAAACCGCGACCCACGAAGAAAACATCGCGGAAAACAAGTACGACACGCTGGGGTTGGAGGCCTCCTATCTCGCCGCCGGGCAGGCCAAGCGCGTCGAAGAAATCAAGCAGGCACTGACGCTGTGCCAGAACCTGCAACTGCGGGCCTACGATGATCAGCGGGGAATCGAAATGGGCGCACTCGTGGGGCTGGAAGACGAGAATGGCCGCCAGCAATGGCTGTTCCTGGCGCCTGATGCAGCGGGCTTGAAGGTGGACGTGGTGGGGCAACCGGTGACCGTCATCACCCCACGCTCGCCCCTGGGCAAAGGCCTGCTGGGCAAGTTCGAAGGGGATGAGGTCGAGATTCTGGTGGCGGGCGCCCGGCAGTTTTTTGCGATTACCGAGGCCAAATAATGATCCCCCTGTAGGAGCCGGCTTGCCGGCGATGGCGGCGTGACAGGTCACTCATTTACCGGCCATGCCATCGTCATCGCCAGCAAGCCGGCGCCTGCAAGGTGTTATCAGTGGACGGGCAGTTCAACGCCGTCGAACAGCTCTTCCAGCTCTTGCTTGTTGTGGCACTGGATCGCCTTGGCCATGACTTCACGGGTCAGGTGCGGCGCAAACTTCTCGATGAAATCGCACATGAAGCCACGCAAGAACGTGCCACGGCGGAAACCGATCTTGGTCACGCTGGATTCGAACAGTTCGCTGGCATCAAGCACCACCAGGTCTTTGTCGAGGTTGGTGTCGACCGCCATCTTGGCGACGATACCCACGCCCAGACCCAGGCGTACATAGGTCTTGATCACGTCAGCGTCGGCAGCGGTGAACACCACTTTGGGCGTCAGGCCGCGATGGCTGAAGGCTTCGTCGAGCTTGGAGCGGCCGGTGAAACCGAACACGTAGGTCACGATCGGGTATTCAGCCAGGGCTTCCAGGGTCAGCTTCGGCAGCTTGGCCAATGGGTGGCCTTGCGGCACGACCACGCAACGGTTCCAGCGGTAGCACGGCATCATCACCAGGTCGCCGAACAGCTCCAGCGCTTCGGTGGCGATGGCGAAATCCACGGTGCCGTCAGCGGCCATCTCGGCGATCTGCATCGGCGAACCCTGGTGCATGTGCAGCGCAACATCCGGGTACTGCTTGATGAAATCACGGATCACCGGCGGTAACGCATAACGCGCCTGGGTGTGGGTAGTGGCGATGGACAGGGTGCCTTTCTTCTCGTTGGAGAATTCCTGGGCGATCTGCTTGATGCTTTCGACTTTGCGCAGGATCTCACCAGCGGTGGTGATGATGCGCTCACCGGCCGGGGTGACGCGGGTCAAGTGCTTACCGCTGCGCGCGAACACTTCAACACCCAGCTCGTCTTCGAGCAGGCGGATCTGCTTGCTGATACCGGGTTGCGAGGTGTAGAGGCTTTGAGCGGTAGCGGAAACGTTGAGGTCGTGGTGCGCCACTTCCCAGATGTAGCGCAGTTGTTGAAGCTTCATATGTATCCCTCAAAGCAGATAGACGCCACGGGTATCAGCGACGGTATATAACTATATTAAAGGTTAGACGGATAAATCTAGAACTTTTTATCGTTTATTACCATTCATATATCGTCGCTGCGCCGGCGCTGCAGCGAAGGCACCAGGTACACCGGCACCGTAGACAACTGCAGCACCCGCGCGGCCGTGCGCCCCAGCGGTGTGGCGGCCGCTGTCGCGTGGCTATGACTACCTACGATCAGCAGGTCGACGGAAAGTTTGCGCAGTTGGTCGAGAATCACTTCGCACGGGTCCCCCTGAATCACCCGCACCGAACGGATCAGCTTCAAGTCTTGCTCCCCCTCCCCCAACTCCTCGCGAAAACTGTCCAGCACCCGCTGCTCGATCGTCGCCATGACGGTGGTCAGCCCCTGAGTCTGCCATTCGCTCAAAGCCTTCTCATCAAGGTAGCTCTGCAACACCGATTCGGCGAACAGCCCGATCGGCTCGACCACATGAATCACGTACAGATCCGCCTTGAACGTTCGCGCCAGCGCCAGGGCATGTTGCATTACATAAGGCGCATACAGACCCAAGTCTGTCGCGTACAGCATCGAACGGATCATAGAACCCCCTGGAAGGCCAGGACGGCGGAGATGAAATGAGCTTAGCAGCGCCTCGCCGATCTCGACTGACTTAGCGCTACGACTGGATCTTCAACTCGTTGCTGATGCCATGGGGCACATGCCCGGTGGCGACCACCTCCCTGGCTTTCTCGCAATGACCGGCCTGGTCATCGAAAAACACATCGGCGGCGAATGCCTCCAGGAAGGCCGATTTTTCCAGCCCTCCAAGAAACAGAGATTCGTCCAGGCGGATGTCCCATTCGCGCAACGTGCGAATCACCCGCTCATGGGACGGCGCCGAGCGTGCCGTCACCAGTGCGGTGCGGATCGGGCAGGCCTCGTCGGGGAACTCACGCTGCAACAGGTTGAGCGCTGCCAGGAATCCCTTGAACGGACCACCGTGCAAAGGCTGGCGCGCCGATTCTCGCTCGCTGGCCTGGAATGCGGCTAATCCACCCTCCTGGTAGACACGCTCAGACTCGTCGGAAAACAGCACCGCATCGCCATCGAACGCAATCCGCAGTTCCTCACTCGATGCCCGGCGTGCGCCGCCTGACAGGATCGTCGCCGCAGCGAAACCGGCGTCCAGTGCACTGCGCACATCTTCAGCGTGGGTGGAAAGAAACAGGTGGCAACCAAAGGCGGCGAGATAAGGATAGGGACTACGGCCGCCAACGAACGCAGCGCGGGAAATATCCAGGCCGTAATGCTGGATCGAATTGAACACGCGCAGCCCGGTGTCGGCGCTGTTGCGCGACACCAGCACCACTTCGACCCGCGCACGGCCCAGGCTGGCGTTGAGGCTGAGCAGCTTTTTGACCAGCGGGAAGGCGTCACCGGGTTCGAGGGTTTCCTCCTCGTGATCGATCTGGTACTTGCGGTAAGCCTCGACGCCTTGCGCGAGGTAGACCTTGTGGCTGTCACTGAGGTCGAACAGCGCCCGTGACGAAATCGCCAGCACCAGCTTGTCGCCCAATCCCTTCGCCATCGCGCTTCCCTCCGACTCAGCGGTTATGCCGATCAATAAAACTCAAGGCCTGGTAAAGCGCCTGCATGCGCGGCAGCTCGCAACCGGCAGCCTTGGCGGCGGCCAATGGTCGAGCATAGATGGCGGCCAGCTCCAGGGGACGTTTGTGCACGTGGTCGTGGTACATGCTCGGCAGGTAGTCATCCATGGTTTCGGTCATGGCGAACATCTGCTCGGCGTAGCTTGCAGGAATTTCATGGCCACAAGCGTGGGCGCCCCGCACCACTTCAGCCATCAACGCCTGGATCAGTTCACGGCTGGACTCGTCCGCCATCATTGCGGTCGTGCCCGTGCCCAGTAAGACAGAGAGACCGTTATAAGGCACGTTCCACACCAGCTTGTGCCAGCGCGCCTGGTGCACGTTGGCCATGGCCTGGGACTCGATACCTGCCGTGTGAAACAGCGCGGCGCCCTCTTCGACAATCGCTTTCTGCCGGGACTCATCGTTGGCCGCCGTGCCGCTGTGATAACCGAGATTGACCCGGCCCAGTGCCTGATGTTCAACGACGCCAGGGCCGGAGCGGTGCACGCCGATATAACACAGCCCGCCCAGCAGGTGCAGCGAGGGCGGCAGGTGCTCACGCAGGCTGTCTTCCACATCCAGGCCGTTCTGCAACAGCACCACCTTGGCATCCGGTGCCGCGACCTGGGCGATGGTCGGGGCCAGGTCGACATTGCCGGTGGACTTGGTGCCCACCAGCAGCCAGTCGCATGGCGGCATGTCGGCGGCGTGGGCGTAAGCCTGTACCGGATGCAGGTGCAGGGCGCCGTGTATCTTGCTGTTGAGATGCAGGCCGTGCTCGCTGACCGCCGCATATTCGCTGCGCAACAGAAAGTGCACGTCGAAGCCGGCACGCGCCAGCATCAAGCCATAAAACCCACCGATGGCCCCGGTACCGATGATGCCAATGCGGGGGGATTTGAGTGCAACTGCGGTCATGGCAAATCCTCTGGTGTGCGGGTGAGTGCCTGGTTCAGGGCTTCAGTTAGGTCGGACTGTGTAAGACGCGTCTGTAATTGCCCCAGGAACTGACCCTCGCACACGAGGAACAACGCGGGCAAATGAAAGATCTGGTAGCGTTCGACCGCACCACCGTTGTGCCCGGCGTCCACCCAGCACACCCGGTCCACCGGCAAATGCCAGCCAGGCAATTGCTGGCGTGCCCAACGGCAACTGGAACACCCTACACTGGTGAACACCACGAGCGAAATACCTGGCAATCCCAGCAATTGCTGGTCAATATCCAGGTCGGTCAATTCCAGTTCCTTCACTATACTGCTGCCACCGCCGTCAATTGGACGGTGCTCGGAGTCCGTGTACATGGGTCGTTTTTTACCTCACCCTGATGATGTCGCTGTCGAGTTAATCCAACGTCCCTCACCTGCCATCCCCCGCCAACGCCTGCACACTATCGGCCTGGGCGGTATCGCCTGTCACTGGCCACGTGCCTGGCGCGAAGGCACGGCGGTTGATCTGCACATTCCCTCATTGGGCGCCAGCGCGCGTTATCCGGGGTATGTGGCGTGGTGCCGCAAGGTAGAAAACGGCTACCGCGTCGGAGTGTCGTTTACCGATGAACATGCCCTGTTCGGCGCGCGAATGGGTGAGCAAGCATGCCGGATGGAGCGCTATTGCCGCCAGCATGAAGACGCCGAGCCGACACCCGAGCAACTCGAAGCCCTGGCCCGCGAGTGGGTCTCGCGCCATGCCGGCGAGTTCTCCCATGAGGCCTTTGTGGCGCCAGCACTGGATTAAAGCGGGTTTTGCCCATTGTCGCGGGCCCGTGTTACGCGCTAAGGTTCCTCCCCCCTGCATTCAAATCATGCTGTGCTCCGCCGCACGGGGATGGCTGGCGGCCGGCACCCGTGACCCTGACGAGTAACACGATGGCTGATTTACCGATCAATGACCTTAACGTCGAATCCAACGAGACCCTGATCACACCCGATCAGCTCAAGCGCGAAATCCCCCTGAGCGACGCTGCCCTGCAGACCGTCACCAAGGGCCGCGAAGTCATCCGTGACATTCTCGACGGCACCGACCACCGCCTCTTCGTCGTCATCGGGCCTTGCTCGATCCACGACCTCAAGGCCGCCCACGAATACGCCGAGCGCCTTAAGGTGCTGGCGGCAGAAGTGTCCGACACCTTGTACCTGGTGATGCGCGTCTACTTCGAAAAACCGCGCACCACCGTCGGCTGGAAAGGCTTGATCAACGACCCGTACCTGGACGACTCGTTCAAGATCCAGGATGGCTTGCACATCGGTCGCCAGTTGTTGCTGGACCTGGCTGAAATGGGCCTGCCCACCGCCACCGAAGCGCTTGACCCGATCTCCCCGCAATACCTGCAGGACCTGATCAGCTGGTCGGCCATTGGCGCACGCACCACCGAGTCCCAGACCCACCGTGAAATGGCCTCCGGCCTGTCGTCGGCCGTGGGCTTCAAGAATGGCACCGACGGCGGCCTGACCGTGGCGATCAACGCCCTGCAATCGGTCTCCAGCCCGCACCGTTTCCTGGGGATCAACCAGGAAGGTGGCGTGTCCATCGTCACCACCAAGGGCAATGCCTACGGTCACGTTGTATTGCGCGGCGGCAACGGCAAGCCCAACTATGACTCGGTCAGCGTTGCGCTGTGCGAGCAGGCGTTGAACAAGGCCAAGATCAAGCCAAACATCATGGTCGACTGCAGCCACGCCAACTCCAACAAGGACCCGGCCCTGCAACCGCTGGTGATGGAGAACGTCGCCAACCAGATTCTGGAAGGCAACCAGTCGATCATCGGCCTGATGGTCGAGAGCCACCTGAACTGGGGCTGCCAGGCGATTCCAAAAGACCTGGCCGACTTGCAATACGGCGTGTCGATCACCGATGCCTGCATCGACTGGTCCGCCACCGAAAACACCCTGCGCAGCATGCACGCCAAACTCAAGGACGTTTTGCCCAAGCGCAAACGCACCTGAGTACACACTGCGCACACAAAAACGCCGGGCTAAGCCCGGCGTTTTTCAGGGTGCTGTCTCAAGCTTTACAGCTTCGCGGCATGGCGCTGGTGGCGCTCCATGTAGCGTTCGACATAAGAGCACGAAGGGATCACCGTGTAGCCGGCCTCTTCGGCGAACTTCAGGGCTTCCTCGGTCAATGCCGCTGCAATGCCACGGCCTCGCAGTGCGTTGGGCACGAAGGTCCGATAGATATCCAGGGTCTGTTTACCGAGGTCCATATAGGTCAGATAGGCACGATGACCGTCCACATTGGTCTCGAACTGATGACCAGCCTGGTCATGGTGGATGGACAACGCCTCGCTCATCACTACTCCTCGCGGGTCTTGTATTGCGACCCCTACCTTACCGATGTTTTTCCGGCGAAGGAACATCTACGCCACCCCGTGCCGGTTTCGACAACGAGAAAACCTATAGCGCTCACAACCAGCACGTAGGGAATAGTAGGCACCATTACTGCAATAGCTCAAGGCGCGCTTGTCATCCCCTGCCGCTGGAGGTTACAGAAAGGGCTTCGATCAACCGATGACCGATAGCCTGAACATTGCCGGCAGTTGAAGCTTGAGACGAACTGCCGCTCTTAAAGTCACCTCTACATGCGCAAAAGATGCCAGCTGAGGTAAAGCCAAGCCGAAGCTAAGTGTCAACGCCGATATATAATTCTTCACCTGTTTAGCCGGCCTAACACATGCTGGCCGGACCTTTCAGGCTGTATCCAGTTCCCGGAAAAATGAAAAAAACTGGACAGTTTTTATACAAACCTCCAAAAGATTAGCCAAAATAGATTCGGCGCAAGAATTTTTTTTGCTTCTTGCGCTACGTCAGTTTACTTACTACAAGTAATGAGTAGTATGTACGCCGGCTATCAGCTCACTCTGAGAAAGTAGCCATTTAATAGAAAGTCCTTGAAGGGGAACACGATGAACAACGTTCTGAAATTCTCTGCTCTGGCTCTGGCCGCAGTTCTGGCTACCGGTTGCAGCAGCGTCTCCAAAGAAACCGAAGCTCGTCTGACTGCAACTGAAGACGCAGCAGCTCGCTCCCAGGCTCGTGCAGACGAAGCCTACCGTAAAGCTGATGAAGCTCTGGCTGCTGCTCAAAAAGCACAACAGACTGCTGACGAAGCTAACGAGCGCGCTCTGCGCATGCTTGAAAAAGCTAGCCGCAAGTAATAATCCCTCGGGGTTGTTATCAAGCCGATCCATTTATGGATCGGCTTTTTTATTGCCCAAGGTTTTGTACCTGAACCGCGGGCAATAAAAAGCCCGCCGTAGCGGGCTGTTAATCGAACAGCGTTACTGCTGCAGGTCGATCGGCGCGCTGGCTGCGACCGAAGCTGTACCCGGCACACCGATTTCCGTGGGCAACCCGTCTTCCGCCGCGACCACATCACGCACCTGGTCCCAGTTGACCCGCAGGTTATTGGCCAGGTCTTCACGCTTGAGCAGCGCGTTGATGACGGCCGTGTGCTTGTCGACCACCGACGGTGTGCCATCGTCGTTCAGCGGCGTATGCGCTTCCAGATACACCTTGCCACCACTGCTGCCGAACTTGTACGCGTCGTTGATGATGCGCACCGACGTACCGACCGGCACCATGCCGGCCATTTCCAGCACATTGTTGTTGAACATGCGGAAGCAGCCGTGGCTTGTACGCGTGCCGATACCAAATTTCATGTTGGAGCCGTGGATCAGGTAACCCGGCGTGCCCAGGGTGAACTTGAACGGCCCCAGCGGGTTGTCCGGACCGGCAGGCACTACGTTAGGCAACGGGTCGCCATTAGCAGCGTGCTCGGCCTTGATCGAGGCAGGTGGTGTCCATGTCGGGTTCGGCGTCTTCGCGATGATACTGGTGTGGGCGATCGGCGAGCCCCAGCCCTCACGACCAATCCCCAACGGGAAGGTGTAGACCACGTTCTGCCCTTTCGGGAAGTAGTAGAGCCGGTACTCCGCCAAGTTGATCACAATGCCCTCGCGCGGGCCGGGCGGCAGGATGAAGCGGGTCGGCAGCACAATTTCGGTACCGGCGCCGGGCAACCAGGCATCCACGCCGGGGTTGGCCGCAACCATCTCCGAATAGCCCAGGTCATAGGTGGTGCCAAGGTCGGCAAAGGTGTCTTCGTACTTGGCCTTGATCACCTGGACCTGACCGACGATATCTTCACCTGGCGGCGGCAAAGGCAACTGCAAGGCTGCTGCCGAACCTGCGGCGCAAAGGGCAGCAAGAGACAGGCAGCAGGTAACGACGGAAAGGCGCGACAACATCCGGAAAATCCTTCGCAGAACGACGGGTAGGGAAAAGTTGATTGTATACGCGAAGCGAACTTCAAGCACCACGCGGGCGGCGTTACAGCTCGAAGCGCAGCTCCGGCCAGATCGGCGGCGTACCGCGCTTCTGAGACTCGAGAATCGCCCTGCACAGCGGGCACAGGCGTTGGTCCTGGAAGATCGAGCGATCCACCGATGACCAGCGCGGCTGGGCCGGCAGCAACGTCCCGCAGAGCGTGCGGTCAATCGAGCCACCCAGCTCCAATTGACGTGCGACCAGATGCACCCGGACTTCCTGGCAGGCGAACAGATCCAACTGCTCGTCAGGCTCGATCAGTTGGTAGTTGAACAGGGACCAGGCAGGACGCGACATCGGGGGCTCCAGATCGGGGGGGCGCCACCTTAGCCGAAAGCCTGCCGGTAGAAAAGCGTCATAGCAGCGGTTTTAGCGTCGGCCAGACATTTTCCAGCAACTTGCCCTGGGCGCCGACGGCTGGGTGCAATCCATCGGCCTGCATCAACTCCGGATGACCACCGATGCCGTCCAGGAAAAACGGCACCAGCGGCACGTCTTTCTCCTTGGCCAGGGTGCCATAGACTTCGGCAAAGGCGTTGGTGTAGCGCGGGCCATAATTGGGTGGCAGCTGCATCCCCAGCAACAGCACCTTGGCACCGATGGCTTTGGAGCGGTCGATCATCGAAGCAAGATTTTGTTGCAATTGCGCCGGTGGCTGACCCCGCAGGCCATCGTTGCCGCCCAACTCGATGATCACGACTTCAGGTTTATGCTCTGCAAGTGCCGCCGGCAGCCGCGCCAGGCCTCCGGCACTGGTGTCACCGCTGATGGACGCGTTGATCACTTTATCGTCGAAACCTTCCTGCTTGAGCCGTTGCTCGAGCAGTGCGACCCACCCTTTGCGGGTATCCAGGCCGAAACCGGCACTGATACTATCGCCAACGATCAGGACTGTACCCGCCGCTGCGTTCTGGGCCATGCACATCAAGGCCAGGCCAGCACTCAAAAACCACATTCGCATCGGATTCTCCATGGGCGCAAGCATTCTCACCGCGCGGAACCTTAGCAAAGTGGTTCCCAGCGCGGAAGGTGAACTGACTATCCTGCACGAACTGAGCCTGGAACTGAACAAGGGCGACAGCCTGGCCATCGTCGGCAGTTCCGGTTCCGGCAAATCCACCCTCCTCGGCCTTCTGGCCGGCCTAGACCTGCCCAGCAGCGGTGAAGTCACCCTCGCCGGCCAAGCCTTGAGTACCCTCGATGAAGACCAGCGCGCACGCATCCGTGCCGAGCACGTCGGCTTCGTCTTTCAATCCTTCCAATTGCTCGACAGCCTCAACGCCCTGGAAAACGTCATGCTGCCGCTGGAACTGGACGGTCGCAAAGACGCCCGCGAGCGCGCCAGGCACCTGCTTGAGCGTGTAGGCCTGGGCCAACGCCTGACCCACTCGCCGCGCCAGCTGTCCGGTGGCGAGCAACAACGGGTGGCGATTGCCCGGGCGTTTGCCGCCGAACCGGACGTGCTGTTTGCCGATGAACCCACCGGCAACCTCGACAGCCACACCGGCGAGCGCATCAGCGACCTGCTGTTCGAACTCAATAAAGAGAGCGGCACGACCCTGGTGCTGGTCACCCACGACGAGCGCCTGGCCCACCGTTGCCGACGCCTGATCCGCCTTGAAGCCGGCCTGATGGTCGCGCCCCTGGAGCCTTGATGGCACGTTTGCCGCTGTTGCGCCTGTTCAGCCTTGCCATGCGCCAATTGCTGCGCGACGCCCGCGCCGGTGAATTGCGCGTGCTGTTTTTCGCCCTGCTGGTGGCTGTGGCCGCCAGCACCGCCATCGGTTATTTCGGGGCGCGTCTCAACGGCGCCATGCTGTTGCGCGCCACCGAGTTCCTCGGTGCCGACCTGGTGCTGGAAGGCAGCTCGCCCGCACGCCCCGAGCAAATCAAATCCGGGACCGAGCTGGGCCTGGATCACGCACGCATCGTCGAGTTCTCCAGTGTCATCGCTGCCGACAGCGGCATTCAGCTGTCGAGCATCAAGGCCGTCAACGAGCAGTACCCGCTGCGTGGAGAACTGAAAAGCGCCGCCGAACCCTATGGGGCCGAAACGCCCGGCGGCGGCCCCAAGCCCGGCGAAGCTTGGGTGGAAGCACGGCTGCTGACTGCGCTGAACCTGAAGGTCGGCGACAGCATCGATGTCGGCATGAAAACCCTACGCCTTGCGCGCATCCTCACCTATGAGCCCGACCGAGCCGGCAACTTCTACAGCCTCACGCCACGGGTGATGATCAACCTGTCGGACCTGGACGCCACCGGCGTGGTCCAGCCAGGCAGTCGCGTGAGCTACCGCGAACTGTGGCGCGCGCCCCAGGGCAGCACGGCGCTGCAAACCTACCGCGACCTGGTCAAGCCGGGGCTTGCTGCCAACCAACGCCTGCAGGATTCGCGCGATGGCAACCAGCAAATCGGCGGCGCTCTGGGCAAGGCCGAGCGCTACCTGAACATGGCCAGCCTGGTTGCGGTGCTGCTGGCCGGTGTGGCGGTGGCATTGTCCGCCAACCGCTTCGCCAGCCGTCGCTTCGATGCCAGTGCCTTGTTGCGCTGCCTCGGGCTGTCACGACGCGAAGCTATGCTGCTGTTCAGCCTGCAACTGGCCGTACTGGGCCTGCTGGCGAGTCTCGCCGGCGCACTGCTGGGCTGGCTGGCGCAATTTGGCCTGTTCTACTTCCTGCATGATTTGCTGCCCGCTGATGTGCCACCAGGTGGGCTGCTGCCCGCCGTCGCGGGCATCGGCACCGGGCTGGTCGCCCTCGCCGGCTTTGCCCTGCCGCCACTGGCTGCGCTGGGCCGCGTGCCACCGTTGCGCGTGTTGCGTCGCGACCTGCTGCCGATCCCGTCCAGCACCTGGATGGTCTACGGTGCGGCATTGTTCGCCCTGGGCCTGATCATGTGGCGCCTGAGCCTCGACCTGGTGCTGACCTTCGCGCTTCTGGGCGGCGGTGTCATCGCTGCGCTGATACTGGGTGGCTTGCTCCTGCTGCTGTTGCAAAGCTTGCGGCGGCTGCTGGCGCGTGCGTCCCTGCCGTGGCGCCTGGGCCTTGGCCAGTTGTTGCGCCACCCACTGGCAGCAGCCGGTCAATCCCTGGCGTTTGGGCTGATCTTGTTATCCATGGGTTTGATTGCCTTGTTGCGCGGCGAACTGCTCGACACCTGGCAGAACCAGTTGCCAAAGGACGCGCCCAACTATTTCGCCTTGAACATCCTGCCCGCCGACAAGGACGCCTTTGGCGCCCGCCTGCTCGAAGTGCAAGCGCAATCGGCGCCGCTCTACCCCGTGGTGCCGGGCCGGTTGATCAGCATCAATGGCGAACCTGTACAGCAGATCGTCAGCAAGGACTCCAGCGGCGATCGTGCGGTGCAACGTGACCTGAGCCTGACGTGGGCCGCCGACCTGCCACCGGGCAACGTCGTGACGGCCGGATCCTGGTGGTCGCAGCAGCCGGGCGATGAAATACCAGGCGTGTCGGTAGAAGCCAAGGTTGCCGAGAGCCTGAAGCTCAAGCTCGACGATCACCTGGTCTTTACCGTTGGCGGGGAAAACCGCGAAGCGCGGGTAACCAGCCTGCGCACCATCAACTGGGACAACTTCCAGCCCAACTTCTTCATGATCTTCCAGCCGGGTACCCTGAAGGACCTGCCGGCCACTTACCTCACCAGCTTCTACCTGGCGCCAGGCCATGACCAACAGATCGTCGACCTCTCCCGGGCCTTCCCGGCGGTGACTATCCTGCAGGTCGAGGCATTGCTCGAACAGCTGCGCAGCATCCTCGCCCAGGTGACCCTGGCAGTAGAGTATGTGCTGCTGTTTGTGCTGGCCGCCGGGATGGCCGTGCTGTTCTCGGGCTTGCAAGCCACCCTGGACGAACGGATTCGCCAGGGCGCGCTGTTACGGGCGCTGGGTGCCGAACGCAAGCTGCTGGTCAAGGCGCGGCGCATCGAGTTCGGTTTGCTGGGTGCGGTCAGTGGCTTGCTGGCAGCACTGGGCACGGAGCTGGTAACACTGGTGTTGTACCGCTACGCCTTTGACCTGGCCTGGCACCCTCACCCATGGCTGTTGCTACTGCCTGTGATCGGAGCGGTGCTGATCGGCGGAGCCGGTGTATTCGGTACACGCCGAGCGCTGAACGCCAGCCCGTTGACGGTGCTGCGCGAAGGTTGAAACGACGATGGCCCGCGCACTGTCCGGTGCGCGGGCCATCAATGGTTACTTCACATACTCGATACCGGTGATCCACCAGCACACTTCGCCGCCCGGGGTCTGCACAATGGCCTCATCGTCCACCTCCTTGCGCAGCAAGGCCCTGGCCATGGGCGAATCGATGGAGATGTAATCCATCCGATCGTAAATCTCGTCATACCCGACGATACGAAAGCGCTTGGTCTCGCCCGCCTCGTTTTCAATATCGACCCACGCGCCGAAGAACACCTTGCCCTCCTGCTCGGGCATGTACTCCACAACCCGCATGTCTTCCAGGCGCTTGCGCAGGTAGCGCACCCGCCGATCAATCTCGCGCAGCAGTTTCTTGTTGTACTGGTAATCGGCGTTTTCACTGCGATCCCCCAGGGACGCCGCCCAAGTCACCTTGCGGGTAGTGTCCGGGCGCTTTTCCCGCCACAGGTAATCCAGCTCTTTTTTCAGCGCTTCATGACCTTCTTTGGTAATCAGCTTGGTACTCAAACGCTTGCATCCCCAGGCAAAGTCCAACGGTGCCGATCCGCCAAGGCTTCATGCCCTGGCGTCGGCTGGTTAAGTCGATGATAAATGAACCACGCAAAGTAGCCAGTTCAGTGCGCAATTCGCCGCCCCCCTCAAGCTTCCAGGGACTGATCCAACTCGGCGAGTACACCTCGCAGGCTCGATTGCAGCTGCGACAGGCGGGCCGTCATCCGCGCCAGTTCCTGGGTTTTCTGGCTGACCTCCAACGCTCGCGTATCCAATGTCGCCGCACGTTGTTCCAGCTCACGATTGCGCTCATCCATCGTGCCTTGCTCCTGTCGCAACCTCGCGTGCCACTGCTCGAGCATCGACTCACGCTCTGTTATCGCAAGCTTCTGGTGTGTCAGCTCCTGGGCAACCCGGGCAAGATTGGTCAGCGTACTGTCCACCTCGACCAACGAGGCATGGTCCATCTGCGCGTGAACGACCGGCTGCACGGGCGGTGCAGTTGCCACTACGGCGCACTGCGGGATGACTTCAACAGGCGGATCTGGAAGTGGCTGCTCCACAGGCTGCGGCGGATCGACATCTTTGGGGGGCGAGGTCATTTGCGACGAGAAACGAATGGACGGCACGATCAATGAAGCACTTTCGATAGCCGGCAGCACAGGGGCAGACATGCCCAAGGTAATCACTTTCATCACCAGGGCTTTCTTGATGATCACCGAGTGATGGTCTTCAGGCCTGGCAGGTGGCAACTTGCAGCCCTTCAAATCAATGAAGTGATACGGGACCGATGCCTCCACACCTCCCGCTTTAGCACCTGATCCTGCCGCCACCATCAGGATTTGTTTAAACACCTGCATGGCCGCCTGCAGGTCTTCCTTGGCGTCCACACCACTCAAGAAATACCGATCGTGTTTTTTGCGCAATGCAGCAATGTAGACCCTGGAACTCCCTGGCTCCATTTCCTCATCCAGGCTGTAGACAAGAAAATTGGACGCGGCTTGAGCAACAGCGAACCCACAGAGCAATGCACCGTTGACGGGCGCATCCTGACCGCCACGTTCAAGAACAAGGGTACGTAGAAGCATCATGATAGACAGGCCTCACTATAAAAAGAACAACATCACACAAACATTCGATAAACAGCCAACCAGTAATAAGCATCAGAACAAAACAATTGTTTCAGCGAACAATCAAGCCAAGCGTAGGATTTGCCTTATAAATCCAGGCGCGCATTCCCAATCAAAATAAACGAACGTACCCTCTTTTAAATCGCGCACTACTGCACGCACGCTTATGGCACCACTCAAATGCTCTACCACACTTGTTCGGTAAAATAATGATCGAAATAAGCAACCTGACAAAAACCCTGGGTAAAAAACGCATCATCAGTGAGTTGTCACTTCGTGTTAAGCATCAGGAATGCGTGGGTCTGCTGGGTGGCAGTGGTGCGGGTAAAACCACACTTCTCAATTTAATAGCTGGTGTGATGAAACCGACAGCGGGCGATATAAAGATTCAGGAATTCAATACCAGGCTTCATCCACTTCAAGTAAAAAAGCGCATTGGCTATCAACGTGAAACGGCACTTTGCCACCCCACAATGTCAGTCAACAGCTTTCTCAACTTCATTGCCTCCCTGCACGGGCTCAGGGGCGCTGAAAAACGCCGTCGCATTGACCTTGCGGCTTCACGCCTGGCACTTTGGCCCGTGCTGGATTACCCCATCGATACCCTTCCGATGGGACTGAAACGCAAGGTGGCCATAGCCCAGGCCATCCTTCATGATCCCGACGTGCTACTGCTTGACGATCCAACCGCAGGGCTCGCGCCCGATCAACAAAACAAGCTCATCGCGCTTATCCGATCCCTGGCCGAAGAGATGGCCGTCATCGTCACCTCCCGCCAAGGTGATGAGTTGGCCACCGTGTGCACCCGCGCGCTAGTCCTTGCAGGTGGACACCTGGTTGCCGATGCTCCGTTTACTCAGTTGCAACGCACTTCTCGCCACTCCCAAGCCATCACGCTGGCCTGCGATATCCCTCTGGACCTGCTGGCATTGGCCGTCTTACCAGGCGTCGCCGGAATCGAAGTGAATCATGACGCTCCCGGCACCGTGACTGTTCTTGCGCTGCCAGGGCACGCTATCTATCTCCCCATAAATGCCCTTATCGCAAACAGAGGGTGGAACATAACAGCCGTGAACCTGGAGCCCGGGCGCGTGGGTGATGTGGTTGATCATCTGAGCCAGGGGAGCCCACTATGAAACTGACCACCCTCATTTTCAAACACCACCTCACCCGTTGCGCCTGCACGCCAAGCATCTACCTGCATATCTCGGTTTTCCTGGCACTCTCCGCTGCGCTGGGATTGCTGACAAACCTTTGGCTGGACAAGGAAAGCAGTAACCTGCAAGTGTTCTTTGAATTCCACCCCTGGCTCTACTTATGGCTAATACCGGCACTGTCGATGCAGTTGTGGGCTGATGAATACAACCGAGGCTTTTCCGAACTCATACAAACGCTGCCGATGACTGCAGCAGAACAGATCGTTGGGAAGTTCCTGGCGGGCTGGACCCTCAGCGGTATTGCTTTAATCCTGACATTCCCTGTCATTGTCGCTGCCAACTTATTGGGCTCCGTGGACAGCAGCGTTGTCTTTTCACAATATATAAGCAGTTGGCTGCTTGCCGGAAGCTACTTATCCATCGGGTGTTTCGTTTGCACACTGACACATCGACGAACCCTTACTCCTATATTAACCATCAGCCTATTACTTGCCGCCGCAGGACTTTCTTGTGTCCTCGATGCACTTGAGCATCAAACCCCCATCTGGTTGATAGACAGCCTGACCACCCTTGATGTGTTAATACGCTTCGGTGCTGTCGACAACGGCAAGCTTACTCTGCATGACGGCCTGTATTTCATCAGTATGATCCTGGCCTTTCTGTCCGCGGCGACTGTCACGCTCAACGCTAAAAACAGCTGACAAGGCAAGTACGCTATGCATTCCACTCTTCGCTCAGGCGCCACACTGATCGTCATCCTGTTACTGTTCCTGGCATTCAACCTGGTGTGGGTCGGTAAGATTCCCAACATCCGTTGGGACTTTACACAGCAAAAAGTCCACACATTATCGCCTGCCGCACGCCATTTGGTGACGGCGCTCGAAGACCCGGTGGATTTGTACTATTTCAACGCTCAACGCCATGAAAAAACAAACAACGATGAGAAACGCTATCGCCTGCGCGTGGAAGACCTGCTCAAGGAATACGAGAAAGCGTCGTCAGGCAGGATCAACCTGCACATCATTCACCCCGCCCCTTATTCCGAAGATGCCTACAAGGCCGCGTTATTTGGCTTAGACGAGCGACACGGATTCTTCGGCCTTATCGGCACCCGTGCGGGCCACGCCGCACAACGCATAGAAGCCTTCAACAGCGATAACGAAGCGCTGCTTGAATACGAAATCGGGGACTTGCTGCATAAGCTGTCAAACCCTGAGCGCAGGTCCGTCGGCCTATTGTCCGGATCCCCCATCGATAGATCCTCCGGACGCCTGCTCGCGCAACTAACGCGGCATTTCGACCTGAAGGAGTTGGCGCCACGCCTTGAGCGCGTGCCCCAAACCCTCAAGACACTGATGGTTGCCCACCCGGAAAACCTGCCAGAAAAAGCGCTGTATGCAATCGACCAGTTTGTATTGGGCGGCGGCAAGCTGTTGATGTTTACCGACCCCATGGGCAACACACCTTCCAATGCCATGGCATCGAGAGTCAGTTCAATGCTGACCGGCTGGGGTGTGCACATGCAGATCGGAGGGACAGTCCCAGATAAAACCTTGGCTAGTCCAACCCACCTGACCTTGTCTCGCAAAATGACAAACGTAAACGACATCAGCAGTGAGAATATCAACACACTCACAGTGTCGAGCAACGGCGCTTTATCACGGGCAGAGAAAAGCCGAACCCTCTTCACCCCGCTGCTACACAGTTCAGCGTATTCAACGGTGATGAAAGTCGGCGGCAATACGCCTATTGAGGAAGCACCTGCCCGAGTGCAGCGCGCTGTGATCGCAGCGCGTATCGAGGGGCCCGCTTACTCGGCGTTTTTGGACGGCGTTGAGAGACAGCCTGCCGGCCTACAGAAAGCTTCGCAGATTCATGCGGTGGTCGTTGCTGATGTCGACATGCTCAGTGACGCGCTGAATAACCCAAGCACTAACGACAACACGCAATTTGTCCTCAACATCCTGGACAACCTAGCCACACCTGCGGCACTTGCCGACATTCGTCCCCGCACGATGGCGGATCATTCACTGCACGTGCTCGAAGCCATGCGCGCAGACGCAGCAAAAGCCTATCAGGATAAGGCTGGCGAGCTGGAACGGCGTCTTGAGCGGACGGAGCGAGAATGGCAGTTGTTGCATCCGCAAGCCATGCTGCTCGACCCGCAGCCGGTCGATACCGGTATCCAGCTGCAGGCACTCAACAAGGAGCGACTGCGCCTGCCCATGGAGTTGCACAGCCTGAAAGTCGAAGCCTACGCCCAGGTACAGCGCCTGGTGCTCATCATAAAACTGACATTGATCGCGGCCGTGCCGCTGGTGCTGTGCCTGATTGCCTGGGTACTGTTTTTGTACCAGAACCGTCGTCGAACCTTACCGCGTGAAGCCTTTGATTGACCACTCAGCGACGGGCGATCAAGCCTTGACGCGCGATGCGAACCAGCTGGCCAATCACCTCATCCGCCTCACGTGCACTGGGTGCCTGGATCACAGCAAGGTCAAAGCTGTTATTGGCAAAGCGGGCAAGGGAGTCGCCGTCCTCGACAAATTGGATCAGGAAGGCTGAGGGGCGCCCAGTACGACGCGGCCAGCCGTCCAGGTAACGCAATAGCGTTGGCTGGTGCTTGCCACCCAGGAGAATTTTAGGATTGCGTTGAGTCAGGTCCGCGGTGATCGGGGCCAGGCGTATCAGGGGGCGTAGTGCATTCATCGTGTCGTGTCTCTGCCTCAAAAGTCTGCGGGCAGGTGAGAGGCAACACCGAACCAGCGCTTTAGCGGTATTTCGAAGCCTGCCTCTGGGTGAGTGCATGCTTCTGTCAGGACTGCATCGAGTCCCGCTGGCGCCCCGCAATTAGCTGTTTAAATCGGCGCATGAGCAGCATCCTAGAGAAGCCAATAGGCCAGTGTCAAGAATCCCGAGAGACGAAAAGGCCCGCTCATGGCGGGCCTTTTGAGGTTTTTGGGCAGGTGTCAGCCGGCGATGGCCCGGTCGGCAGACAGCTTGCCTGCCCCTTCCAGCAATACCGCCAGCGAGCCACCGAGCAAGGCCAGGGCGAATTCGTAACCGTTGTTGGCCATGAACAGACCGTTATGAATATGCACAGAGAAGATCGCCACCAGCGACAGGATGGTCAGACCCAACGCCGCAGGGCGAACCAGCAGACCAATGATCAACGCCAGGCCAGCAAAGAACTCCGTACCACCGGACAACACTGCCATCAGGGTACCTGGCGCCAGGCCGATGCTTTCCATCCACTGCGCAGTCCCTGCGAGGCCGTAGCCACCGAACCAGCCGAAGAGCTTTTGCGAACCGTGGGCGGCGAAGATGATACCGACAAAAATGCGCAGAATCGTCAGGCCGTAACCGGCGCGGGTGGACAGGATGCTTTTGATCAGTGGGCTCATGGGGATAATCCTTTTCAAAGTAGGGGTGGGTTGGCCGCTATATTAATCAGATTAAGCAATGATAAAAGCCGAAAAAATGCCTAATTCATATCGACAAATACGATCACTTGCGTGAGGCAATTTTCGGCGCTGGCGGCTCCAGGGACTCCCGCTCCCGATCAAACGCCAAGTAGTACTTGTTCACGCTATTAACATAGCTGACGCCGCCCATTCCCACTTGCTCCATGGCAATACGCTCGACCTGGAAGAACCACTGATTGGGGTTCAGCCCCCGACGCCGGGCCTCCGCGCGCATGCCCTGCACGCGCTCCGGCCCCATGTTGTAGGCAGCGAGCACAAACGCCATGCGCTCACGCTCGTTCAACTTGGGGCTGGCAAAGAACTTGCGCCGGATCATCGCCAGGTAGCGCGCACCGGCCTGCACATTGCTGTCAAGACTCTCGATATTATTGACGCCCACCCGCTGCGCTGCGGACGGCGTGATCTGCATCAGGCCGGTCGGCCCGCCACTGTTGCGCGCCCCCGGGTCAAACGCCGACTCCTTGAAGGCCAGCGCCGCCAGGTTCAGCCAGTCCATCCCCTGCTCGCGGGCATGCTTCTGCAGCACCGGGCGCAGTTTTTCCAGACGCTGGCGGTCGGCACGGGCCAGTGGGTTGCGGACCTGATAGAGACGACGGTAGATGCGTTGAAAGGCCACATCCTGGTCGGACGGCGTTCGATACGTCTTGAGGAAGCGGTCGATGCTGGCCCGCAGCATCGAAGCGTCCTGACGGACAAACCAATACTCATCGCCCGGCTCGCTGATCGCCACCTGCCGGTCAAAGCGCAACTTGGGCAGGATCTTCGACCAGCGCTCGGCAATCGGTTTTTCAACGATAGTCAGGTGGAAGATCCCGGCCTGCACCATCTCCAGCACATCTTCGACGGCCAGCGTTGGGTCGACCCATTCCACCTTCACCGGCGGCTGCTTGTGCAGGGCGAGCTTCTGGTTGACCTGGCTGATGGCATCCGCAGCCGCACTGCCAGTGGTCAGCGCCAGCGTGCGCCCGGAAAGTTGCTCGAGCTTGGTGAAGCGGCGCTCACCCTTGACGCCCACCAGCCACAAGGGCACATCGCTGGCGATCGGGTCACTGGTGCTGATCTTGTGGGCCGCCTTCACATCCAGCAATTCACCGGGGGCCACCAAGTCGCCTTCACCACGGGCCAACGCACCGAGCAGTTGATCCTTGGCCTTGGGAATGATCTTGAGGGAAATTTCTTCGCCATCACGGGCGTGGCCGTTCAGGTATTGCTCGAATGCACGCAGTCGGTGGTATTCGATACCAATGGCCTGGCCCTGGATTTCACCGGAGCTATTGCGGCTCTGGTTGACCAGCACGCGTAGAGTGCGGCTGGAGCGGATTTGCGCCAGGTCCCGCACCTTGCCGGGCTTGGTCACTTCCAGCGGCCCGTCCAGACGCGCGACCGCCGCCATGGGCAGCGATAACGTCAGGCACAACATAAGCAACGCCGAGGGTCGGATCATCCGCTCTCCGGAAAGAATACTGGCCAACGCCCTCGCGAAAAACGAGACGCTGGGTGTCAGAAACAGAGCGCTTTATGCGCTGGCAAGGCGCGCAACGGTGGCACAGGGTAAGGCACTTGGCCAAACGCAATGTCACTTGCGACGTTCAAAGACAGCTATAACTCGTTGTAGTTCTTCGATTTTCTTATAAATCTACAGCTCTGATATGCTTTCCGACCGCAGGCGGAGGTAGCACCATGCAACTCATTGATATCGGCGTCAACCTGACCAACCCCAGTTTCGACGAGAGGCACCAGGCTGTTCTCGAGCGAGCCTACGCCGCAGGCGTGCAACAATTGGTGCTCACGGGCACCAGCGTCGACGGCAGCGAACAGGCCCTGGAACTGTGCGTAAAACTCGACGAAAGCGGCCAGCGCCTCTTCAGTACCGCCGGTATCCACCCTCATTCCGCCAGCGATTGGAACGGTGACAGCGCTCAACGTTTGCGCGGTTTGCTCAACGAGCCTCGCGTGCGGGCAGTGGGCGAATGCGGGCTGGATTTCAACCGTGATTTTTCCCCACGCCCGCAACAGGAAAAAGTCCTCGAAGAACACCTGGCCCTGGCCGTCGAGCTGAAGCTGCCGGTGTTTCTCCATGAGCGCGATGCCAATCAGCGCCTGCTTGAGATCCTCAAGGACTATCGCGACCACCTCACCGCCGCCGTGGTGCATTGCTTCACGGGCGAACAACAGGCGCTGTTCAGCTACCTCGACCTCGACTTGCACATCGGCATCACGGGCTGGATCTGCGACGAGCGCCGTGGGACGCATCTGCACCCATTAGTCAGGGAAATTCCCCGGGGCCGCCTGATGCTGGAAAGCGATGCCCCTTACCTGCTGCCGCGCACCCTGCGTCCCAAGCCGAAAAACGGTCGCAATGAACCGGCTTATTTGCCCGAAGTGCTGCGCGAAGTAGCGTTGCATCGCAACGAAAGCGTGGAAGACCTGGCCCAGCACAGCACCGCCAGTGCCCGCGCCTTTTTTGGGTTGCCCAACGTGGATTGATGCGGCGCATTGACCCATGTCAAAACCGGTTTTCTGAGTAGCGGCACAATAATGGCACCTTGCCAATGCTGTTTCCGCTATCAGAGAAAACCTTCCATGGGTGCCTGGCTTAGCAATATCTCGCTGAAATACAAATTTTGGGCCGTGAACGCGGTCGCCTTCATCACCACGTTGCTGTTGGTGCTGTACGCCGTGCAGCTCGAGCAACAAGCTCGGAGCGATGCGTCCCAGGCCTCGGCGCAGGCTCAAGGGCGATTGCTCGCTGCCTGGCCGACCGACAAAGCGCTCCCCAAGGGCGAGCATTGGCTGACGTATAACCGCGGCCAAATCCCACACCTGGCCGATCAAGATCTGTCAGCCTTGAGCAGCGCCAGCGGCTGGGTCGAGCTCAACCACATGCCGTTGCTGGGTGAAAACCCGCTGCTGGGCGCTGAAGTGATCAAGCGCGCAGACGGCCAGAATGTCGCCGTGCTGGCCTACGCGCCCAGCCTGGGTCAGGTGTTCAGTGATCGCTTTGCCAACTACGCCGTGGCCGTTGCGATCCTCATGTTGGCAATGCTCGGCGCCTCACAACTGCTGATCCGTTTTCTGCTCAGCCAGCTCAATACGCTCAAGGATGTGATGCTGCACGTGGAGAAAACCGGCGACTTGTCGGCCCGTGTACCCTTGGCGTGCAAGGATGAGGTCGGCCAGATGGCCACCGCCTTTAACGCCATGCAGGCCGGCTACCAGCGGGTGGTCAGCACCGTGGCACGCACGGCTCAACAACTGGACGACGGCGCCGCACGCCTGGCCAGCAGCATGAACGAGGTGCAACACGGCATGCTCGGCCAGCAAAGCGAAACCGACCAGGCCGCCACCGCGATCAATGAGATGACGGCCACCGTCTATCACATCGCCCAGCACGCCGGCGCCACGCGTGACCTGTCCCAGACTGCCGACACCCTCGCCGGCAGCGGCCAGGAAGTGGTCACGCGCGTACAGCGCTCGATTGCCGGGCTCTCCACCGGCGTGCAGCAGACCGCCGAAATGATCCAGAAACTGGCCGAAGACAGTCAGAAGATCAACGGCGTGGTCGGGGTGATCCACAGCATCGCCGAGCAGACCAACCTGCTCGCCCTCAACGCCGCCATCGAAGCCGCCCGCGCCGGGGAAATGGGCCGTGGTTTTGCCGTGGTCGCCGACGAAGTGCGCAACCTGGCCAAGCGCGTGCAAAGCTCCACCGACGAAATCACCCGCATGGTCTCGGCCCTGCAAGCCGGCACCCGCGATGCCGTGGACTTCATGCAGGAAAGCTCGTTCAAGGCCGACGATTGCGTACAACAAGCCCAGGAAGCGGGCGCCGCGCTCGCCGAAATCACCGGTGCGGTCGCGCAAATGCGTGAAAGCAACACCCAGATCGCCGTCGCCGCCGAACAGCAGAGCCACGTCGCCGAAGAGATGAACCGCGCAGTAGTGAGCATCCGTGATGTCACCGAGAATACGGTGCAGCAGACCGTGGACTCGGCGACGACCAGTAATGAGCTGGCAACGTTGGCTGGGGAATTGAGTAAAGCGATTGGGCAATTGAAGCTGTAAGACTTTTTAACCTGTAATCCATCCCCTACGCCAAAGCCTCGGTTTACCCGAGGCTTTGGCGAATCTTCCTAGCATTCCTGGCGAATAACGCCGACTTCTTTCCCCCACCAACCTCTCCAAAGTCTCTCGCCTGATCAATCAGCGCGAGGGACCGCCAATGCACTTCTCTATGAATGCCCCACTTAAAGGGGCGACCTCTTGATTCCGGTGATTGCCAAGCTGGTCTTGGACCCCATGAATGCCAAGTCGCCGGACGTAGAAAGCGTCTTTCGTGATTTCCGGGAATGTCTGAACACCTTTGACGGCTGGGCGGAACGCTTCTGGAGTGGCTCGGCGCTGGAAGTGGAGCAGATATTCAAGGTCGGTGACGAGGTCGCACTTGTCGCCCCGGTTTCCTCCAAAGCACCAAGTCCCACTGTCGGTATGTGCAAAGCCCAGGGCTCGCTGACACTGGTGCACATGTTTGAAAGCACGCAGTTCGTGCCGATCGGCAACACGCCCGTGACGCTCCAAGCCATCGCCCCGGATGGCACCCCAATCGGCCCTCCCCTTCATCGAACCATCGGTCCCAGCGGCATTCTTGAGGTCAAGGATTGCACCCGCGATCAGCATTACCAAATCACTTTTTACCCCAACGTTTCCAAGGCGCATATCCAGGCTCTGTATGCGTCTTATCAGACGGTGATTGTGGGGCTGGAAAGCCGTCTGCGAGCGGAATGGCAGAAGACCTTCAAGCCCCAATGGGATGACTTCGCCAAAGCCACGCCTTTCGAACGCAGTGCGATGCAAGGCTTGGCGTTCTCAACCGGCATTGCCCGGGCGCTCCACCACCTCTGGGACAACGTCACGCAACTTTACGACCTGCTGTCGGACATCCGGGCCAACAGCCAGAAGTTGCTGCACTACATCAGCCAGGGCGAACTCAACGAACTGCTGAAGCTGGGCAAGGACGCGATTGCCCTGGGCTTGTTGATACTCAGTGATGAGCCGCTGCTGTTCATCTATCTGTGCGCAATCGCGGCCTGGATACGCATGCTGCCGCCGCCGGAGATGTATGAGGTGGTGGGCGAAATCACTGGCGAAGTGTTGATCAACCTGCTGCTGATCCGGGCGACCAAAGGCATGGGCGTAAAGCTGCGGCTGGGTGTTCAGGTGCTGGGCGCGATCAAGTCCGGACGGGTGCGCAAGTGGCTTGAGAGGCTGGCCGAGCAGCTTGTTGGACCTCATTTGGAAACGCATGTCGAGGTAGCTAAACCTTTGCTGCTGGGGAGTGCAGCGACGCCGATCAAGATGATTCCGGCTGTGCCGTTGAAGGCCGGGGGCAATCTGGTTTCAAACCCCGTCCCGGCGGTGCGGGAAAAGGCACAACGCACGGTGTTGGTCAGGCAGGAACAGGTCGATGACGTGCCGGCGTCGGGGAAAAACCAGAACGGCGATGCGGCGACCTGCTCGGCGACTACGTGTACTAACGGTTGTCCGGTGTCGATGGTTACGGGCGAGGAATTGCTCACCCTCACCGATGGCACGCTCGATGGGATATTGCCGTTTGAGTGGACGCGGCTATATCGCACCAGCGCCGTGGAAGTGGATTGCGGGTTGGGGTTTGGCTGGAGCCATGCGCTGGCGCATCGGCTGGTTGTTTCCGGTGATTCGGTGGTGTGGACGGATCATGAGAACCGCTCGACTGAGTTTCCGCTGCCCACTGCCGCTCGCCCCGCGATCACCAACAGCTTGGCCGAAGCGGCGATTTATCTGGGGGCCTTGCCCGATGAATTAGTGCTGGCGCAAGGCTCGCGTTTCTACCATTTCGTTAATGGTTTTCTGACAGCGATCAGCGATGCGTATGACAACCGGCTGCGTATTTCCCGGGATTTCAGGGGGCGTATTGAGCGGGTGGATAACGGCGTCGGGCGGTCGCTGTTTTTGCGCTACTCGTCTGGCCGCATCGTTGGCGTGGACTACCAGATTCACCGGGCTGAAGGGCCGGGTGAGTTTGTCTGGGTTACCGAGTACACCGTCGTTTCCTACGCCTATGACGACCTTGGCCGGCTTGTGTGTGCGACCAACGCTGTCGGCGAAAGCGAGGTTTATCGCTACGACGATCAGCACGTCATTCTTGAACGCCAGTTAGCCGGTGGGGCGAGTTTCTACTGGGAGTGGGAAAGGTCCGGCAAGGCGGCGCGCTGTGTCCGGCACTGGGCCAGCTTTTCGCAGATAGACACCCGGTATGCCTGGGATGACAACGGGCAAGTCACGGTGTTTAACGCCGATGGCAGTCAGGAAGTCTATGTGCATGACGGGCGTGCGCGGTTGGTGCAGCGCATTGATCCGGACGGCGCCGAGCACTTCAAATCCTACGATGACAAAGGCCGGCTGACGGTTGAGCAGAACCCGCTGGGCGCGATCACGGCCTATCAGTACGACGAAGCTGGGCGTTTGGTGGCGTTGTTTCCGGGGGACGACGAGCCGACCTCCTACGAGCATGACAATGGGTTCGTACGGGTTGTAAGGCGCGGTCAGGCGGTCTGGAAATATGAGCGTAATGACAGGGGTGATATCACCCGCAGGATTGATCCTGAGGGCCACAGCACCGACTACAGCTACAACAAATATGGGCAGCTGACGGGGGTTTGGTTTCCGGATAACAGTTGTCAGCGATTGGTGTGGAATGAGCGGGGGCAGTTGCTTGAGGAGCATCTGCCGGAAGGTGGGATCAGGCGATATCGCTATGACGACCTTGGCCGCCAGGTGGCGCGGGAGGATGAGCATGGCGCGCTGACCCAGTATGAGTGGGACAGCGTTGGGCGCTTGGTTCGGTTGGTGTTGCCGGGGGGAGCAGCGCGGGAATACAGCTACAACCCTTATGGAAAAATCACGGCTGAGCGGGATGAGTTAGGCCGCGTTACCCGCTACGAGTATGCGGATGGGTTGCATCTGATCAGTCGGCGCATCAACGCGGACGGCACCCAGGTCAAGTATCGCTACGACAATGCGCGGTTGTTGCTGACTGAGATCGAAAATGAAGTCGGTGAAACCTACGGATTGCAGTATCACCCCAATGGCCTGATCCAGCAGGAGATAGGGTTTGATGGCCAACGCACGGCCTACGTCTACGACCTCAACGGCAACCTGCAGGAAAAGACCGAACACGGCGACGACGGCAGTCAGCTGGTTACCCGCTACGAGCGCGACCACGCCGGCCGCCTTGTACGAAAAACCCTCCCCAACGGCAAAACCGTCGACTACACCTACGACCGCCAAGGCAACCTCCTCGGTGTCGAGGACGGTCACTGGGCTTTAGCCTACGAGTACGACAACCAAAACCGCCTCACCGCCGAACACCAAGGGTGGGGCACCTTGCGTTATGGCTACGACGCCTGTGGCCAACTCCAGCACCTGCGCCTGCCCGACAACAACCGTCTTGTTTTTAATCACGCCAAAGGCGGTCACCTCGCCACCGTAGAACTCAATGGCGAAGTCCTCACCTCCCACCTGTTCAAAGCCGGCCAGGAACACCAACGCCAACAAGGCCAACTGCTCAGCCATTACCATTACGACGACCAACAACGCCTGCACGCCCACACCGTCACCCAGCAGGAACACCACCTCTACGCACGCCACTACACCTACGACAAATCCGGCAACCTCACCCGCCTGCTCGACACCCGCAAGGGCCAGCACGACTACACCTACGACCCACTGAACCGCCTCACCCGCGCCGACCACTCCCAAGACCTGCAAGAACGCTTCTCCCACGACCCGGCCGGCAACCTGCTCATGCAAAACCGCCCCGGCCCGGACATCGTGGCGGGCAATCGGCTGATGATCCAAGGGGACCGGCATTACGACTATGACGCTTTTGGAAACTTGATCCGTGAGCGGAGTGGGCGTGGGCACGCACTGGTCACCGAGTACCGTTATGACTGCCAGCATCGGCTGGTTGGCATCACTCAACCCAATGGGCAGACCGCCAGCTACCGATACGATCCATTTGGACGGCGGATCAGCAAAACCGTTGATGACATAACCACGGAGTTTTTCTGGCAAGGCGACAAGCTGATTGCCGAGCACCACAAAGACCGTCATCGCAGCTACCTCTACGAACCCGGTAGCTTCAGGCCCTTGGCTTTACTGGAAGGTTTTGGCCCCAAACAAACCAAGCCCTTCCACTACCAACTCGACCACCTCGGCACCCCACAAGAACTCACCGCCCCCAACGGCGAAATCGTCTGGTCTGCCCACTACCGCGCGTACGGCGAAATCAGTCGCCTGGACGTCGGAAAAGTCGACAACCCGCTGCGTTTTCAGGGCCAGTACTTCGATCAGGAAAGCGGGCTGCACTACAACCGGCATCGCTACTACAATCCGGATCTGGGTCGCTACCTGACACCGGACCCGGTGAAGCTGGCGGGTGGGATCAACACGTACCAGTACGTGCCCAATCCTACGGGATGGGTGGATCCATTAGGCCTTAATGCGAATTGCCCTGGCTCAATAGGGAAAAATCCTGCTTGCTCAAAGTCTACTGAACCGAGCGTCCCTGGCGTATCGCGTAAGGGAGCTTTCAGACAAGCTAAAAGGGACGCCGGTATACCGATGAATCAAAGTCCAGATGTAATGACTCATCCAATTTCAGGGCAAACGACACAGTACAAAATAGAAAACATGACCGATAAAAGTGATAAAAAAATATTGGATGCTGCTGGTCAACCCATTGAGACAAGGGTTTATCAATTTACAAGAGAAAACGGCACACAAGTTCTCATCCAAGATCACTCTGCCGGGCATAAATTCAATAGACCTGATGGAGTAGGAGACCAAACAACACATTTTAACTTAAGACCTATTGAGTATCCTCGAAACGGAAAGGTTACCGGTGCAAAAACACACTATTACTTTAGGAAACAACAATGAAATACTGGAACGAAATAAATAAGAATGTTTTTTTTGAAAAAATCTTCAGCCGGCCTGTCGAGATAGGTGATATCTCTGTCTTCTCTTTACAAATAGACAATGACCGACCGAGACTGGGAATTGGATTTGACATACCTGAGTTTCCGGATGTCCTACCGGAAAAATGGAAAGACAAGGGCTACAACGTCTGCAGGCTCGGCATTGACTGCTATGAAATTAGCGATCTAAAAATACTCAACATACCAAACAGAGATACTTTCGCAGTAGAAATAACAAAAAAAGACGGCCAACTTCACTTTAAAGCCGCCAACAAACACTCTTTAATCGAATTCAACTCTAAGGACATTTCATTGATCAACCCAAATGTTTACATCAGAGGCAATGATGAGGACTTTTAAAAAGCGCTCTTTAGCGAAAACAATCTAATTCTGTTGGTATGCGACTCAAAATACAGAGGTTGGCAAGTCGGTGGTGCACACGATGTTACATCTCTCTTGGGTGAAACAACCGGCTACCCATTCTGGCTAACCGATACCCACCTCACGCTTCTAATCCATATGGACGAGCATGACTGCGTCACTTGGGCATGAAAAATGCCTCTCTATAACCCCCATAGCCATCCCCAATTCGCCCACCCGTCCCACCCCGCCTAAACTCTGTCCAAGATGTTTCAACGGACAGAGGATTCACCATCATGGGCAAACGTCACCCCAATCTCCCCGCCTGGCAATGGCGTAACTACCCACAAAACCATCAACACCCGACCAACCTGGCGTTGCACCTGATTGCCGTGCCGCTGTTCATCATCGGGTTCTTGTTAATTGTGTCGGGCGTGTTCAGCCTGAGCCTGGCGAGTTTCGCTGTTGGCGTGGTCGGCATCCTGGCCGGCCTGGCGTTGCAGCGTCATGGTCACAGCCTGGAAGCCGAGGCCAGTGAGCCGTTCAGTGATCGTAAAGATGCGGTGCAGCGCCTGGTGGTCGAGCAGTTTGTGACTTTCCCACGCTTTGTATTAAGCGGCGGCTGGTGGCGCGCCTGGCGGCAGCGCCATCGGCACTGAAAGTCAGGCGAAGACCACCACGGTCTGGCGGCTGATGGCGATCAATTCGCCGGTCGGGCTCCACAGCGCGGCGGCGGCGTGGCCGTAGCCGTCGCGGGCGTGCTCGATGTTGACGTAGTACTGGCACCAGTCGAGGGTCGTCAGCTCTTGCAGGGGCTGGATGAACTCGATGGTCCAGGTCAGGGTGCTGCCGGGCGCGGGCTTTTTCAGGTGAGGAAGCAAGGCCGGGGGCCAGGCGTCGACCAGGGCCAGGATATGCGACTCGGTCAACGGTTCTTCCTTCACGTCGCCGCGCAAGCGTACCCAGCCGCCCATATCGCGAGACTTATTGCCGGTAAACGGCAACCCGCCGACGCTCCAACGCATCGCCACGTGTTTCATGAATTCAGGCGTCACGCCCTTGATGTACGGCAGTTCCTGGCATTCATCCCAATGCTTGAACGTCGGCGGCGCTTCACTGGCCACATCAATCTCTGATTCGCGGGATGCGCCAAAGCTGGCTTGCACCAGGGTCGCCACTTCACCGTTCTGCACCACGCGACCGAGCAGTTGGCTGACGGCCTTGCCTTCACGCAGCACTTCAACCTGATAGCGGGCGGGAACATCCGCCGTCACCGGGCCGACAAAGGTGACGGCCAATGAGCGCAAAGGCCGGCCATCCGGTACCTGGGCACGCAGGGCTTCGTATTGCAGTGCGGCGACCAGGCCACCAAAGGTTGCGCGCCCCTGAGCCCATTCGGCGGGGATGGTGACATCCAGCGGGTTGCGACGGGCGGCGTCGAGCAAATCACTAAAGCGCATGGCGACCTCACATCAGCTAAACAGATGGGGGGATGTTAACCATCGCGCCCTTGCGATACAGCGCCTATTCCGGCCAAAAACCGGACCGTTTCAGAAGCAATCGGCGCTGAGTTTTTCCAGCACCCTGTCTGCCTGCCCTTCTGCCTTGGCCATGGTGCGATGCCACGTCGCAACACACGGCTGCAGGTCTGGCTGATGCTCGGCCTGGGCCAACCATTGCCAACAGTCATGCCAATCACCGAGGGCACCCTGGGCTTTTTTCAATCGGGACATGGCGTTGGCAGGGAGTTTGTCCAACTCGGGATAAGCCTCGGCAGCGTAGCGCACGCGCTTGATCAGCAACCGCAAGCGGTGGCGATCATGGCCGGGATCCTTGAGTGCTTCATCAAGCTTCTGCCATTGTTTGGCCAGGCGTTTTTCGATGCGTGGGCGCAGGCCCTTGAGCAGCTTTTGGTGTTCAGAGGCGCGGATAAAACGCGGGAAGGCATCCAGGATGAGCAGCAGGTGCGCCAACCCCGGGCTTTGCGCCACGTGTCGATACGCATCGGGTTGCAAGCGCAAGCGCCGGTCTGCCGCCGCATGATGACCATGCTGATGCAGGTACGCCGCCAGGACCTCTCGGTCCCGCAGCGGCGTGGTGATCTGGCCGACCGTGCTGGCCGCCAACTCTAGCTGCTCGACACCTGGTAGCCCCCGTAACGGGCGCAACAAACTGCGCAGGCGCCGCACGGTGGTGCGCAGGTCATGCAAGGCTTCATCGTCGGTGACGGCGGCGAGGCGAGCCTGGCAGCTCAGTAACCCTACTTCCAGGCCAATGACCTGAGCGACTAACTGATCAACCAGCGCTGACATCCCTTCCTCCCCTGACGATGAAAATCCCTGATCACGGCTACAGGTCAACGCCCGGCGCGCGACTCACGAATATAGAACCGCGCTTTCTCGGCCTTGTTGGAGCAGCCTTCAAACGCTTCGAATTGCTGTTGGGTCTTGGCACCGGTCAGCAAGGACAAGGCCTTAGAGTAGCTCACGGTGCCGGCGAAGCCTTCGGCCTTGGCCAGGTCCAGCTCATGCCACGCGGCATCCAGTTGCGTGCCGCAGCTGTCGCGGTACGCGGTTTTCCCGGCACAACCGGCCAGGGCCAACACGATCACAGGCACACACATCCAGGCTTTCATCGATGACACCTCAAATAAAGAAAAACAGTCGTACGTTGTAGACGTTGCCTACAAGAAAAAGTGCCTTGTCTGTCAGCCCCAAATCAAAAGCGCCTATCGCCAGAGCATACCCGAGCACCGCGCCCCGCCAGCAAAAATATTACCGCTCCAGGCGAAGATTGAAGACGCCCCCTCAATGGGTGCATTGTGGGCACCTGCCTTGGGGAGGACATGGACCATGAAAAAACGTGTTGCCTTGGTACTGGGCTCCGGAGGGGCCCGGGGCTACGCCCACATTGGGGTGATCGAAGAGATTGAACGACGCGGCTACGACATCGCCTGTATCGCCGGATGCTCCATGGGCGCCGTAGTCGGCGGGATCTACGCGGCGGGCAAGCTGGACGACTATCGAAACTGGATTGAAAGCCTCGATTACCTGGATGTACTGCGCCTGGTGGACGTGAGTTTTCGCCTGGGGGCGATTCGTGGCGAGAAGGTCTTTGGGCAAATCCGCAAGATCGTCGGTGAAATCAATATCGAAGAGCTGCGCATCCCCTACACCGCCGTCGCCACCGACCTCACCAACCAGCAGGAAATCTGGTTCCAGGAAGGCTGCCTGCACCAGGCCATGCGCGCCTCGGCCGCCATCCCCAGCCTGTTTACGCCGGTGATGCAAGGCAACCGAATGCTGGTGGACGGCGGCCTGCTCAACCCGCTGCCGATCGTGCCGGTGGTGTCGAGCCATTGCGACTTGATCATCGCGGTCAACCTCAACGCCACCAACCAGAAGCACTATCACCTGCCGGTGATCCAGCGCCCGCCAGGGTTCAAAAGCCGCTTCAACAGCCTGGCCAAATCACTGGGCTCGCACCTGCCCTTTCGACGCAAGCAGGCCGAGCAGCTGATGAAGCTGGAACAGGAAGCCTTGCAGGCTGAAGCGGCAGAGATCAACCCGTGGCTGGAATCGGCCGAGCCTGAATCCCAGCAGCCCGCCGCCGCGCCGGAAAAAGCCGGCGCTCCGAAGTCGGCGACCGGTTCGTTCATCATCGACAACGTGGGGCCGGCGTCACTGCTGGACCTGATCAACCAGAGTTTCGAGGTGATGCAGACGTCCTTGGCGCAGTACAAGATTGCCGGCTACCCGCCTGATGTGTTGATCAACGTGCCGAAACGAGTGTGCCGGTTTTTCGAGTTCTACAAGGCGCCGGAGTTGATTGCGTTGGGACGGGAAATTGCCAGTGATACGTTGGATCGGTATGAGAGTGAGCAGCGTTGAGCGTGTTGGTGTGGCTGACGGCCTCTTCGCGGGCAAGCCCGCTCCCACAGTTGATCGCGTGCCGCGTGGCGAAATGCGAACCTCTGTGGGAGCTGGCTTGCCTGCGATAGCGGTGGGCCAGACACCACAAACCTATGCGTTTAACAGACGATACCCCACCCCCGCCTCGGTCACGATAAAACGTGGCTGCGTCGGATCATCCGCCAGTTTCTGGCGCAAATGCCCCACCACGATCCGCAAGTAGTGGCTGTCCTCGGTATGGGTCGGGCCCCAGATGTCCTTGAGCAATTGCTGCTGGGTGATCACGCGCCCCGGGTGCCGCGCCAGTTGCGCCAGCACCGCGTACTCCTTACGAGTCAGGGCGACTTCGACGCCGTCCAGCAGCACCCGGCGATAGGCCAGGTCCACCGTCAGCGGGCCAAAATTCAACGCCGCTTCCTGGGCCTCCCCGGCCGGTGCCTGGCGCAATAACGCGCGTACGCGTGCGAGAAATTCCTGAATGCCGAACGGCTTGGTCACGTAGTCATTGGCACCGCTGTCCAGCGCCTCGACTTTCTGCACTTCACTGGCCCGCACCGACAGCACCAACACCGGCACCGTCGACCACTCGCGAAACTCGCGCAACACCTGTTGCCCGTCCATGTCCGGCAGGCCCAGGTCGAGTACCAGCAAATCCGGTTTGCTCAACGCCGCTTGCGCCAGGCCTTCGTTGCCGGTGCCGGCCTCGATCACCTTGTAGCCCTGGGAGGCCAGGCTGATGCGCAGGAATTTGCGGATCTGCGGTTCGTCATCAATGACTAATATCGTCGCGGTCTGGCTCATGGTGTCCAATCAAAATCCGTGGAGAAAAGAGGGTAGCTCAAGCCTCGCGTTCCAAGCCAGGCTGGGTCGGCAATGGCAGGAACAGGGTGATGCAGGTGCCACGCCCTTCAATGCCATCGGCCACGCTGATATGCCCGCCGTGGGCACCGACCATGCCCTGGCAGATCGCCAACCCGAGGCCCGTGCCCTGCCCGCCACGGTCGCCCCGGGCGGCGGTGTAGAACATGTCGAAAATCTTCGCGCGCTCGTCTTCAGGAATCCCCGGCCCCTCATCGGCTACCGCGAAAAACAGCTGATCATCGGCGACCCCGGCGCTCACCTCCAGGCGGCCCTGGGCGGGTGAAAAGCGTGCCGCGTTCTCCAACACATTGACCAAGGCCTGCTCGATCAACGCCGCGTGGACATACAACAACGGCAACTCGACGGGCACATCGGTCTTCACCTGCAACGGCGCCAGCACCGCACGCAACCGGCCGAGGGCACTGCCGACAATGTCACCCGGCGAGACCCAGTCACGCGCCAGCTTCAGCGCGCCGTGGCCCAGGCGCGTCATGTCCAGCAGGTTCTGGATATAGCGATCGAGACGCTCGGCTTCATCGCGGGTGCCTTCCAGCAGTTCGCGACGATCCTCCAGGGGTATGGCTTCGCCAAGGGCCAGCAGGCTGTCGATGCTGCCGCGCATGGCTGTCAGGGGCGTGCGCAAATCATGGGACACCGAGGCGAGCAAGGCGCTGCGCAGTTGCTCGGTTTCGCCGTGCAGGCGCGCAGACTCCAACTCCTGCGCCAACTGCGCCCGGGCCAGCGCCTGGGCCAGCGGTTGGCTCAATGCAGTCAGCAAACGGCGACGCTGGCCGCTCAGTTCCAGCCCCGGTTTGGGGCTCACGCCAAGCAAGCCCAGCGGCCCCTCCTCGCCCGACAACGGCCACCACCACCAACGCCCGAAGGGCAAGGTGCCGGTGCCCATGCCGGCCGGTTGATCGTGTTGCCACGCCCAATCGGCAGCGGCGCGCTCGGCTTCGGTGAGGTTCAGTGCGGCGCCGGTCTCGACCTTCCAGCCGCCCTGGCCGTCACGATTGACCAGGCACAGGTCCAGATCGCTCCACCCCTCAAGGTGATGAGCCGCCGCACTGATAACGGCCTGGCGGTCGGTCGCCGCCGTGAGTTTGCGCGACAGGTCGAGCAGTTCGCTGGTTTCCTCCTGGGTATCGCGCAGCGCCTGCAATTGCCGGCGCTGGCGTGCGGCGAGGTTGCCGGTCAGGGCGGCCATCAACAGGAAGAACAACAGGGTCAGCACGTCCTCTTCGCGCTGGATGGCGAACGAGAAATTCGGCGGGATAAACAAAAAGTCGTAGGCCAGGAAGGACAGCGCGGCGCACACCAGGGACGGGCCCAGGCTGCTGCGCACGGCCACCAGCAACACGGCAGCCAAAAACACCAACGAGATGTTCGGCAACGGCAACACACTGGCCACCGCCCAAGCCAATGCGGCGGCGATGATGGTCGCCACTACTGCCAGGCCGTAGTCGAACCAGACCAGCCCGCGCACATCCGGCAAGCGTGGCGGCGCGGGGATGTCGTCGCTGTCCAGTACGTTGATTTCCAAGCCGCGTGCGTTACGCAACAAGCGAGCGGCCAAACCGCCGCCAAACAGGCGTCGACGCCAGCGCATCCGCGACTGCCCGACCAACAACAGGCTGGCGCGGCGTTCGGCGGCGTGCTGGATCAGCGTCTTGGCCACCTCCCCCGCCCGCAATAACACCACTTCACCGCCAAGCCGCTCGGCCAACTGCTGGGCGTTCTGCAGGCGCAGGCGCGATTGCTCATCCCGCGCCCGGCCGTTGTCGATATGCACCAGGCTCCAGGGCAGATGCCGGCGCTGGGCCACGCGGCTGGCGTGACGCACCAGACGCTCAGCTTGCGCATCGCCATCCACGCCCACCAGCAACCGCCCGCGCACAGCCGGCGCCGCCTGTCCGAGTTGGCGATAGCCCTGGGCCAAGTCATCGTCGACATGGGCGGCGGCGGTTTGCATGGCCAGTTCACGCAGGGCCATCAGGTTGGTCTGGGTGAAGAAGGCATCGATGGCCGCGCGGGCCTGCTCGGGCACGTAGACCTTGCCGTCGCGTAGGCGCTCCAGCAGCTCACGGGACGGCAGGTCGATCAGCAGCAGTTCATCGGCTTCTTGCAGCACCCAGTCCGGCAGGGTCTCACGCACCTGCACGCCGGTGATGCCGCGTACTTGATCGTTGAGGCTTTCCAAGTGCTGGACGTTGACCGTGGTGAACACGTTGATGCCGGCGGCGAGCAGCTCCTGGATGTCTTGCCAGCGCTTTTCATGGCGGCTGCCGGGGGCGTTGCTGTGGGCCAGTTCGTCAACCAGCACCAGCTTGGGCTTGGCGGCGAGCAGGCCGTCGAGGTCCATTTCTTCGAGCATCACGCCGCGGTATTCGCTGCGTAGCAACGGTTGTTGCGGCAGGCCGCTGAGCAAGGCTTCGGTCTCGGCGCGACCGTGGGTTTCGACCACGCCGGCGATCAGGCGCACGCCTTGGCGCAACTGAGTGTGGGCGGCCTGGAGCATGGCGTAGGTCTTGCCCACACCGGGCGCGGCGCCCAGGAAGACTTTGAGCCGGCCACGGCCGTCCCGTGGCAGTTCGGCTAGCAGGGCATCGGCGCGGCCGGAGTCGCTCATGCGCGGGGGTTCCTTCAGGTGTTTATCGGGTGTACTTCAGGCCGCCATCGCGGGCAAGCCCGGCTCCCACAGGGGAATGCATTCCAAATGTGGGAGCCGGGCTTGCCCGCGATGGCGCCAGCACTGCTTACAACTTTTCCAGGGCCATGTTCAGCGCCAGCACGTTCACCACCGGAGGCCCGATCAGCGGGCTTTCGGTGTGTTCATCCAGCAACCGTTGCAAGGTCGACACCGGTACATTCCGTGCGGCAGCCACTCGCGCCAGTTGATAGGCAATCGCCTGTGGAGGCAAGTGTGGATCAAGACCGCTGCCAGAGGTAGTCAGCGAGGCCAAGGGCACGGGGCCTTGGCCAGGTACCAATTGTTTGTTGGCATCGTCGAAGATACGTGTCGCCAGTGCCGGGTTGCTGGGACTCAAGTTGCTGGCACTGCTGGAAACGGTGGCGAAAGCACCGGCCGAGGGGCGCGGGTGGAACCAGGTGTCGCCGGTAAAATCCTGGGCGATCAGGCTGGAGCCCACCACCTTGCCGCTGGCGTCGTGCACCAGGCTGCCATTAGCCTGGTCAGGGAAAGCCACTTGAGCGACGCCGGTGACCACCAGCGGGTAGGCGACGCCGGTGATCAGGCTCATGAGCACCAACAGGCTCAGGGCTGGGCGGATGATGTTAGACATTTCAACTTCCTCACATTGGATCTGTAGGAGCCGGCTTGCCGGCGATGGTGGTGGGTCAGTTGCACCGTGTCGGACCGATCGCCGGCAAGCCGGCTCCTACGAGAGTTAGGGTTACACCAGGTGCAGCGCCGTCAGCAGCATGTCGATGGCCTTGATGCCCACGAACGGCACCAAAATCCCGCCCAGCCCGTAGATCAGCAGGTTGCGACGCAGCAACGCTGCCGCACTCGCCGCTTGCACGCGCACACCGCGCAACGCCAGGGGAATCAGCACCACGATGATCAAGGCGTTAAACACGATGGCCGAGAGAATCGCGCTCTGCGGGCTCTGCAGGTGCATCACGTTGAGCACGCCCAGTTGCGGGTAGATCGAGGCAAACAGCGCCGGCAGGATCGCGAAGTACTTGGCCACGTCGTTGGCGATGGAGAAGGTAGTCAGCGCGCCACGGGTCACCAGCAACTCTTTACCGATCTGCACCACATCCAGCAGCTTGGTCGGGTCGCTGTCGAGGTCGACCATGTTGGCGGCCTCACGAGCGGCCTGGGTGCCGTCGTTCATGGCCATGCCGACGTCAGCCTGGGCCAGCGCCGGGGCGTCGTTGGCGCCGTCGCCGCACATGGCAACCAAGCGGCCGTCGTTCTGCTCATGGCGAATGCGCGCGAGCTTTTTCTCCGGGGTGGCCTCGGCCAGCACGTCATCCACACCGGCTTCAGCGGCAATCGCCGCGGCGGTCAACGGGTTGTCGCCGGTGACCATCACGGTGCGAATCCCCAACTTGCGCAGCTCGGCGAAACGTTCGCGGATACCGGGTTTGACCACGTCTTTGAGGTGGATCGCGCCCAGCAATCTACCATCGGCGCACACCAGCAACGGGGTACCGCCGCTCTGGGCGATCTTGTCGATTTCACGCGACAGCGCAGGTTGCAAGTCACGACGTTGTTGGCCGATGAAAGCGAGCAGCGAATCCACCGCGCCTTTACGGAACACACGGCCCTGGTAATCGACACCGGACAACCGGGTTTCCGCGCTGAACGGCACGGAGGTCAACTGATCCAGGGTCGGTTCGGCCTGAGGGTGCAAGGCACGCAGGTATTCAACGATGGACTTGCCTTCCGCCGTGTCGTCCGCCAACGACGCCAACAGAGCGCCCTCGGCCAGGTCCCGGCCACTCACACCGGGTGCTGCGATCACCGCCGCACAGCGACGGTTGCCGAAGGTGATGGTGCCGGTCTTGTCCAGCAGCAACACGTGCACGTCGCCCGCCGCCTCTACTGCACGACCGGATTTGGCGATCACGTTGAGGCGCACCAGGCGGTCCATACCGGCAATACCGATGGCCGACAGCAAGCCGCCGATGGTGGTAGGAATCAGCGTCACCAGCAGTGCGACCAGGAACACCAACGGCAAGCTGCCATTGGCGAAGTGGGCGAACGGCTGCAGGGTCACCACCACCAGCAGGAAGATCAGCGTCAGGCCGATCAGCAAGATATCCAGCGCGACCTCGTTGGGGGTTTTCTGGCGTTTGGCGCCTTCTACCAGGGCGATCATGCGGTCGAGGGTGGACTCGCCCGGATTGGCGGTGATGCGGATCAGCAGCCAGTCGGATACCAGCCGGGTGTTGCCGGTGACGGCCGAACGGTCGCCCCCGGACTCGCGGATCACCGGCGCGGATTCACCGGTGATCGCCGCTTCGTTGACCGCCGCGATGCCTTCGATAACTTCGCCGTCACCGGGGATCATTTCCCCGGCGGCGACGCGCACCACGTCACCTTTGCGCAGGCTGGTGGCCGGCACCACCTTGAAGCTGCCATCGGCTTCCTTGCGCCGTGCGCTCAGGCCTTCACTGCCGGCCTTGAGGCTGTCGGCGCGGGCCTTGCCGCGACCTTCGGCCAGGGCCTCGGCGAAGTTGGCAAACAGCACGGTGAACCATAACCACACGGCGATTTGCACCGCGACGTAGGTTGGCACCGCCGTGTCGGGCACAAAGCACAGCACGGTGGTGAGGATGGCGGTCAGTTCGACCACCAGCATCACAGGCGAGCGTTGCAACTGGCGCGGGTCCAGCTTGACGAACGCCTGGCCCAGCGCCGGGCGCCACAGGGCGGAGATTGCAGTCTTGGCTGACTCCTGAGTGGTCACAGGGGCAGCATTTTTTGCAGGCATATTCATTTTCATATCCCCTTAGAAGCCCATGCTCAAGTGTTCAGCAATGGGCCCCAACGCCAGCGTCGGCAGGAAAGTCAGGCCGCCCACCAGCAAGATGGTCACGGTCAACAGGGTCACGAACAGCGGGCCATGGGTCGGGAAGCTGTTCTGGCCGATCGGTGCGGTTTTCTTCATCGCCAGGCTGCCGGCCAGGGCCAGTACCGGGAGGATGTAGCCGAAGCGACCGAGCAACATGCTCAGGCTCAACATCAGGTTGTGGAACGCTGTGTTGGCGCTGAAGCCACCGAACGCTGAACCGTTGTTGGCACTGGCCGATGTGTAGGCGTACAGCAACTGGCTGAAACCATGGGGGCCAGGGTTGCTGATGGCACCGGCCGGGCCAGGCAGACTGGCAGCAATCGCGCCCAGTACCAGAGTGCCGATTGGCATCACCAACAAGGTCACCACCAGCAACTGCACTTCCTTGGCCTGGAGCTTCTTGCCCAGGTATTCCGGGGTGCGACCGATCATCAGGCCGGCGAGGAACACGGCGATCAGCACGTTGAGCAACATGCCGTACATACCGGCGCCGACACCGCCGAAGATCACTTCGCCGACCATCATGTTGACCAGCGACACCATGCCGGTGAGCGGGTTGACGCTGTCTTGCATGCCGTTGACCGAGCCGTTGGACGCCGCCGTGGTGGCCACCGACCACAACACGGTGCCGGTGGTGCCGAAGCGTGCTTCTTTACCTTCCAGCGGGGCGGTCTGTTCGACAGCCGGGTTGCTCAGCGCCGGGTTTGGCTGGTATTCGGCCCACAGCGAGGTCGCGCCGCCGATGATGAACAACGCCAGCATGCAGCCGAGAATGGCGCGGCTCTGGCGCAGGTCTTTCACGTAATGGCCGAAGGTGAACACCAGCGCCACCGGGATCAGGATGATCGCCGCCATTTCGAACAGGTTGGCCCACGCCGTCGGATCCTCAAAAGGGTGCGCCGAGTTGACACCGAAGAAGCCGCCACCGTTGGTGCCCAGTTGCTTGATCGCAATCTGGCTGGCCGCTGGGCCCAGTGGAATCACCTGGTCCACGCCCTGCATCGTCACGGCATTCACATAATGGGCGAAGGTTTGCGGCACGCCCTGCCACACCAGGAACAGCGCCAGCACCAGGCACAGTGGCAGCAGGCCGTAGAGGGTAGCGCGGGTCATGTCGACCCAGAAGTTGCCGAGTGTCTTGGTGGACTTGCGACCAATCCCACGGCACAACGCGACCAGCACGGCGAGCCCCGTGGCAGCGCTGACGAAGTTCTGCACGGTCAGGCCAACCATCTGGCTGAGGTAGCTCAGGGAAGCCTCACCGCTGTAGGACTGCCAGTTGGTGTTGGTCATGAAACTGATCGCAGTGTTGAAGGCTAGCGTCCATTCCTGGCCGGGCAATTTCTGCGGGTTTAGTGGGAGATAGTCCTGGAACAGCAGGATCGCGAACAACAGCACAAAGCCTGCGAGGTTAAATGCCAGCAAGGCCAGCGTGTATTTTTGCCAGCTTTGTTCTTGATGCTCATCCACGCCCGACAGGCGATAACAGGCGCGTTCCACCGGCCCAAGCAGCGGCGTGAGCCAGGTACGCTGGCCTTCCATCACGTTGTAGTAGAACCGCCCCAGGAACGGCGCGGGCACCAGCACCACGGCGAAGAAGGCAATGATCAGCCAATAGTCATAACTGTGCATGGCCAGCTCCTAGTTCCGATCCGCGCGTAACAGCGCAACCAGCAGATAAATGAACAGCGCCACGGCCAATAGCAGTGACACCCCGTCCAGAACGCTCATGGAAGTCTCTCCGTTGTGCGGCGATTGCCGCGTGTGAGGCAATTGTCGGCAGGAGTGGCGTAAAGGAACGAGAGCGAGGGTATGGGTGGGGCGTAAAGACGGCGTAAAGAGTGGGTTTATGCGGGGTTTACAGGGGGATTTGTGGTGAATTTGAGGCCCTCATCGCGCGCAAGCCCGACTCCCACACTGGACAGCGTTTGAGCAGGATATGCACGGTCCAATGTGGGAGCGGGCTTGCCCGCGAAGGCGCCAGCTCAGTCACCACCGCCCCTATCTGGTGCAACGCTGGAAAATTTCAAACGCCAAACCGTCCCCGTGGCGACAGTTGCGCCGCTTTACGACAATGATTCTCAGGCTGGCATGCCCACTGCAACACCCTGAATCATTCCAACCGGTTCAGGGAGAGCAACACGATGAACACACAACTCAAACCCACTTTAGGCACCCTGCATTTGTGGGGCATTGCGGTCGGGCTGGTGATTTCCGGCGAATACTTCGGCTGGAGCTATGGCTGGGGTGTGGCGGGTACGCTGGGCTTCCTGGTGACCTCGCTGATGGTCGCGGCCATGTACACCTGCTTTATCTTCAGTTTCACCGAGCTGACCACCGCCATTCCTCACGCCGGCGGGCCGTTTGCCTACAGCCGTCGCGCCTTTGGCGAAAAAGGCGGCCTGATCGCCGGCCTCGCCACCTTGATCGAATTTGTCTTCGCCCCGCCCGCCATTGCCTTGGCCATCGGCGCCTACCTGAATGTGCAGTTTCCGGCACTGGATCCGAAACACGCGGCCGTGGGTGCCTACATCGTGTTCATGGGCTTGAACATCCTCGGGGTGAAGCTCGCAGCAACGTTTGAGCTGGTGGTGTGCGTATTGGCCGTCGCAGAACTGCTGGTGTTCATGGGCGTGGTGGCCCCGGCCTTCAGTTTCAGCCACTTTGCGCTGAATGGCTGGGCGGGCTCTGACACCTTCGGCGCACCGGCGATTGCCGGGATGTTTGCGGCGATTCCGTTTGCGATCTGGTTTTTCCTGGCCATCGAAGGCGCGGCCATGGCGGCCGAGGAAGCCAAAGATCCAAAGCGCACCATTCCAAAAGCCTATATCAGCGGCATCCTGACCCTGGTGCTCTTGGCCATGGGTGTAATGTTCTTCGCCGGTGGCGTTGGCGACTGGCGCACCCTGTCGAACATCAACGACCCATTGCCTCAAGCGATGAAAACCGTGGTGGGCGACAGCTCCGGCTGGTTGCATATGCTCGTATGGATCGGTCTGTTTGGCCTGGTGGCGAGTTTCCACGGCATCATCCTGGGCTACTCGCGCCAGTTCTTCGCCCTGGCCCGCGCCGGCTACTTACCACCGTTCCTGGCCAAACTGTCGCGTTTTCAGACACCGCACCGGGCAATCATCGCCGGTGGCGTAGTCGGCATTGCCGCCATCTACAGCGACGGCCTGATCAACCTGGGCGGCATGACGCTGACCGCGGCGATGATCACCATGGCCGTATTCGGGGCCATCGTGATGTACATCATGAGCATGCTCAGCCTGTTCAAGCTGCGTAAGACCGAGCCATTGCTGGAGCGTACCTTCCGGGCGCCGGGTTATCCGATCGTGCCCGGCATTGCGCTGGTGCTGGCGGTGGTGTGCCTGGTGGCGATGGCGTGGTTCAACGCGCTGATCGGGCTGATCTTCCTGGGCTTCATGCTGGCGGGGTTCATCTACTTCCAAATGACTGCGCAAGACCGCGCCGATGCACCGGCGGATGCGATGTTGACCGGGCTCTGAGTTAAGGAGGCGGAACAGGCCTACAATGAACTACTCAGAACGCCTGTTGCTCAAAGCAGTTATTACCGTGGGAAAATTCTCCCACGGTGATCCGCCTCAAGGAGAGCCTTATGCCGTGGTATGCGTGGTTGATTATGGTGGTCGCGATCGGTTCGATCGTCGGTGGTTTGATGATGCTGCGTGACAGCGCCAACAAGGTGGAACTCACCGACGAACAACGCAAGCGCGTGGCCGAGCGCAACGCCCAGGCGGATGCCAAGGATGCGCAGGACCGCTGACCGATCCAATGACGTCGTTCACTGTAGTGAGCGGGTTCGCCCCGCGCCGGGCTGCGAAGCAGCCCCTCCGCCAATCACTCCCAAGCCGCCTTGGCAATCTGCAACCCATGCTGCCCTTTATAGGCCGCACGCTCCGGCTGGCTCCAGCCGCTCAGCAATTGCTCTTCCAACCTGTAGATCTCAACCCCCAAAGGCCGGCACACCGTCAGCGGGTCCTGCGCCTGGGGCCCCCACATCGGCAGCGATAAATCACCGCCCGGGCACGTGGACAACGCACACAGCAGATCAATCTCGGCAAAAAACTCCAGATAGTCGCCCTTCTGCGCCGGGCACGCCTTCATGAAATACATGTCGTCATGGTTAAGGCCGGTGCATTGGAAAATATTCAGCACATCATGCACGTCAAACTCCGTCAGGCCGTGGGGCAATACCGCACGCGTCAGATTGGAATGGCAGTGGTGGTGAAAGTCTTCGCCGGTGAGCATGCGGTTCACATACGGATCGCAGCGGGTGCCGAGCAGGTCGTGGAGCCGCCCGCCATGCTCGTCGATGCCATAACCGGCCAGGCTGTCGTCGGTGATCGTCACCAGCGGACGCAGAAACGGCAGGTTCGACCACAAGCGGTCATGGGTACTCACATGAGCGCCCTGCAACTGGCGCGTGCGTGCCGCCCACAGGCGTTCGCGGGGGTCATTGGCGTTCCACACGTTGAAGTCGCCAACCTGAGGCCCCACCGGTGTGGTGACACGAAACACATGCCCGGCCGGCACCTTCCATGCCCTGCCCGTGCGAATCGGCACTTCGAACTGCTCGATCAACGTACGTTGCTGCTTTTGGTCACGAATGCGCTCGTAAAATGCTGTATCGACCTGCAGCGCTGAACCCTTACTGACCTGATAAGCGGCCGGATAGTCTTTGTACATGATGCAGATCCTCGATCAAGGGTGGCTAAACAAGGCCAGGGACAGATGTTCCGAATCATCCAGGTACAGGCTCAAAGCCTCCCCTGCCGCCGTTTGATCCTGCTGGACCAATAACGTGTAAATCTCGCGATCGCGCTCCAACCATGGCAACTGGAAACGCTGCTCGTCGGGGGCTGCGCAAAATACCAACCGCAACTGGGCGATGACCTGGGAAAAAAACTCATCGAACAAAGGGCTGCGCATCAAGCCGACAATCTGCTGGTGGAACATCAGGCTGTGAGTGGCAACCGCACGCCAGTCCTCACGCTCGCGGGCCAATGTGGTAGCGTCGATGGCGTTCTGCATACGCTCGGATTGATCCTCTGACAGCGGGCCGCTCTGGGCAATGGCCTGCAACTCCAGGGTGCGACGCACTACAAACAGATCGCGCACCTCCTCTCGCTCCAGCCGTCGGACCATGACCCCTTTATTACGCACATAACGGGTCAGCCCTTCCTGGCCTAGTCGATGCAAGGCTTCGCGAATCGTATTGCGCGATGCGTTATAGGCCTTCACCAGTTCAACCTCAACCAACGGCATGCCCGGAAAAAGCCGCCCGCCGATGATGTCAGCGCGCAACTCAAGAGCAATCTGGTCGGCTAAAGACAAGCTGAGCGCCATGCCTATCTCACGGTTGTTGAACAATCTTCTGCATAGAGGTAATCACTTTCCATGCCAACGTCCCCGATAGAGGACATACGTGTAAATCGATACAAGTTAGTTAGAATGCCAGCCTGTAACCGAGGCAGCCCTATGCGTTATTCACCTGACCACAAAGCCCAGACCCACCAACGCATCATTAAAGAAGCTTCTGTACGCTTTCGCCGCGACGGGATCGGGGCCACGGGCCTGCAACCCCTGATGAAAGCGCTGAACCTGACCCACGGCGGCTTCTACGCACACTTCAAGTCCAAGGACGAGCTGGTGGAAGAGGCCCTACAAGTCGCAGCGGCAGAACTGGACGCGCACTGCGAGATGTTGTTCAGCCAGGACAAACCGGTACAGGCCTTCATCGACAGCTATCTCTCCGAATGGCACGTCACCAGCCCACACCAGGGCTGCCCACTACCGACCATGTGCTCGGAACTGGGCCAGCGCGGCGACCCCAGCGCCACAAGCGATGCTGTCATCGAAGCACGCTTGAAACAACTGGAAAAAGCCCTGGGCGAAGGCCCCGACGCCAAAGACCTGAGCATCGTCATGCTGGCCACCCTAGTGGGGGCACTTGTATTGTCGCGCAGCGCCGAAGACCAGGCGCTGGCACGGAAAATACTGGAAGTAACGCGAGCGCGTTTGAAGGGCCAGGTAGAGGACTAGATCTCATACAAGGGCCGTAACCCGGCCCTTGCAGGCTCCTACTGCAGGTTAATTGACGGTAAGCTTGTCGCGGTTTTTATCCAGCAACGACTTGCCGATTCCCTTCACCTCCAGTAGCTCATCCACCGAGGTGAAGGGGCCATTGGCCTCACGGTGAGCGACAATGGCCTTGGCCTTGGCTTCGCCGATACCGGTGAGTTGGGTGGTTAGGGTTGGGGCGTCGGCGGTGTTTAGATTAAGCTTGGTTGATATGCCTGAGCTAGTCGCCACCCTCTCGGGCTTGGAGGGATGAACCTCAGCGGCTGCTACAACAACCCCGCTCATGCCCAGCACACAAAACATCGCAAACGGCAGAATGAAACGTTGAATCATGGCAAAACTCCTTGGTGTACAAAAAATGAACAGCTGCTCCTGAGCTGCTTTTTAACCGTAGATGATGAGCTCAACGCGTCAAAATCAATTAGATTACAAGGTATTTTGATGCTGCCAACACTGGCCACATAAACATACTCAGCCAAACGTCAATACCCACAAGCACGCGATAGCCGATCGCCCGCCTTTTTAAAAATTAAAAGGCAGTCGACTCAAGATTTTCAACTGAAGAATACACATTAAATTCAAACCAGGGCACAAAGACGACAGGCCCTAGAGAACAAAGGAGTTCACAATGTCAAAAATATTGATAGCAGGTGCTGGCGGAGCGCCCTCGGAAGGTGTGATCAAATCCCTGCAACAGGATGACAAAAAAGAAACAATTATTGGAATGGGATCAGAACCCTCTGACCTAGTGTTATCCAACGCCAGTAAAAAACTATATATCCCCTACGCCAATACACCTGAATACAAAAATGCGCTGCTTAACATTTTAAATCAGGAAAAACCCGACTTGGTACATTTCCAGAATGACCTGGAAATTTATCATGCATCCCTGATGAGAGATGAGATTCTGGCCACAGGCACACGCTTGTTTATGCCGGACCACGAGGTTATTGATACCTGCGTCCATAAATACAAGTCCTATCTTGCGTTCAAAGCTGCAGGAGTTCCTGTTCCAAGCAACAAGATGATCAATAACGTCTCTGACTTAGAGGAAGCATTCAGCACACTGGCTGGAGACGATGGAAAAATATGGTTACGGGCCTCATCCATCGGCGGTGGCGGAAAAGGCGCAATTCCAACCAATGACTTCATGCTCGCCAAATCGTGGATAGACCACTATAACGGCTGGGGCGATTTCGTTGCTGCGCAAATGCTGACACCCAGCACAATCACTTGGCTGTCTATCTGGCACGAAGGAGAGCTTGTAGTAGCCCAGTCACGTGAGCGCAGAGCCTGGACACACGGAAACAGAAGCATTTCCGGGGTGACTGGCGTGACGAAAGTCGGTGTAACCTGTGAAAACAACGAAGCCACAGAAATCGCTATACAGTCAGTTAAAGCCGTATCGAAAAAGCCCCATGGAATATTTGGCGTAGATATGGCCTACGACAAATCTGGCACACCAAACCCTACGGAAATAAATATTTCCAGATTTTTTACGACAGTACAGTTTTTCACAGAAGCCGGACTGAACATGCCAAAAATATTCAAGGACATTGCACTGTATAATGAGTTCCCAACCCTCAATAAAATCATCAACCCTCTGCCAAATGAATTGATGTGGTTGAGAGGCATGGACACCCCGCCAAAACTGACAACGGCCAGTGAAATTGATAATGGGATTATATTCCCATGAAACTGCTGATTACGGGAGCATCAGGGTTCATCGGCAAGAACCTAATGAAAGCAGCTATAAAAAAATGGGGGGCCGGAAACGTTATTGCGCTGACTGCAACACCCAACCTCAATGAGACAAGCATTATATTTAAAAATCATCAGCAGGACCTTGGCCTAACCAACGCCGAAATCGAGCGTATCCAAGACGTTGACGTCATTATTCACGCGGGCGCCTACACGCCCAAGTCAGCAGCGACTGCAAATGCTATTAATGAATGCAACAGCAACGTAGTGTTTACCAACAACCTGCTATCGATAGATTTCAAAAAACTGAGCAAAATAATTTTTACAAGCACACTGGACGTTTACGAAAATACGACACCAATATCAGAAAGCTCGGCAACTGGCCCAAGTACGCTTTATGGCTGGTCAAAACTTTATTGCGAACAGATCATAGCAAACTACGCCAAGCAAAAGTCCATAAACAGTCACACACTCAGAATCGGTCATGTGTACGGCCCAGGAGAGGACCAGTATCAAAAGTTCTTGCCAAAGACTATTGGCAGAATATTAGCTGGCGAAGAAGTAGAACTCTATGGCGACGGATCAGAACTACGAAGCTTCATCTATATTGATGATGTTGTTTCAGCAATACTAGCCAGCGTCGAGCTTACCGAGCGCGTTGATATAATAAACATTGTGGGAGGGCATGCCGTTTCAATAAAAAACCTGCTAGATCAACTGATATCGATCAGCGGCCGAGACGTGCAAGTGACGCAAAAACCATCCAGCGCCACCACAAGAGATTTTATTTTCGATACGACGCTTATAAAAAAATACCTACTGAATACAGAAACAGATTTTGAACTAGGGTTGAAGTCAGAAATCGAGTATTTCGAGGGGATCAAATGAAGATTTTTTTTGATCTTGACGGAACCCTAATAGACTCAAAATACCGGCTCTACAATCTATTCCAAGCGCTAGCCAGTTCATCTCAGCTGACCTTTGATGAATACTGGAGTTTGAAGCACGCACGCTTTAGCAACCAAGACATCCTTGCAAAAAAGCTGATGTATACACATACAAATATAGAAATCTTTACAGACAAATGGATGAGCCTTATAGAGACGCCAGATTATCTTGCACTAGACACACCATTCCCCAACATAGAGCGCACACTAAAAACACTTTCAACGCAAGCAGACCTCTATGTCTGTACCGCACGTCAGTTTGAGAGAGAAGCCTTGATTCAACTGGAGGAGCTAAAGCTGCTGCAGTATTTTAGAAAAGCCATAGTGACTGGACAGTATGACTCGAAAGAGTCTCTGATCAGTAAGCAAGTATCAAATATAGCTGTTTCCGACTGGATGGTCGGCGACACCGGAAAAGACGTAAATACAGGACACTCGCTCGGCATCAATACCTGCGCAGTTCTGAGTGGTTTTATGTCCAGACAAGCACTAGAGCAATATTCACCCACAACGATTCTGAATTTCGCGTCGGAGTTTACGCTTCCTAATCCCTAGCGACACCAACAAGAGGCTGATAGTAAGTTCAGATGGTCACCCAGCGTCCAAGTCAATCCCAAATAATCCAATATTGAGGTTGTGATAAAGCCCCACGACCAAGGGGCTTTCTTTGGGAAGAGCACAAATAGAGAGGCAGGTGCCAGCGCAAATCCGAGAGCATTGACCTGTTCAATAAGGAAAACTGCGATCGTCTGGAAAATGCCTATTTTTTGACGAGGAGCAGCTTCAGAGCGCACAAGGGATATTGAAAACATAGGTACAAGATATGACCCTCCCTACTCACGCAGTGGCCATCATAATAAATTGGTAAATCGCGCTCTAGCGAGAATTATTACACTATTTTTTACAATAAAACGGTAAATGATCAAACAGTCAACTCACACCGCGCAACCGCACTGTTTCGAACCTCATGGATGAGAGGCTGGCGCTGTATATACTCTTGAGCAGACAATTTGACGCCAGGAGTTTTATCCAAAAATAACAACCTAAAAAGTCAAATTGATAGCTAGCAACGTTCAAGATATACCCCTCTCTGCCACCCTCTTAGTTTGTATAGCTTAGTCAAACAACGATTGATTACAGCCCCTACCGTCCAAAGCAAGCTTATAAAAAGAAACAACCACAAAACATCATCATTGAGTGGCGCAAACAAATACCAAACAAATAATTAGACACGCATTGCGCTGTAGGAATATAACTATATTGATGTGGGAATATTCTTGCACCGGGAATCGTATGATTTTATTACTAAAAAACGCGCTACCATACGTTCAACTGTTCAAGCCTATTATTCCTCGACGTCATGACGGCAGCTCATAGCAATGAAAAAAACCTTAAACAATCACCAGCTGCTTAAAGCTTTAATATCCCTAATATTGCTTGGAGCACTTGCCTACCACGCGTCGCTTTGGGAATTAATTGAAAGCCTCAAAAGATTCCCGCTAGAGATAGTAGTGCTAAATATTATGTTGATTGGTGCCAGCATCGTCATGGTTACCTTCCGTTATTGGAGAATTCTCAATCACTTCGGTCACAGCCTTTCCTGGCGAGTCGTCTACAGGGCCTGCGCTGCGGCAAATCTAGCATCATTGGTGATCATTCCACTGCTGGGACAATTGATTGGTAGACAAGCCCTACTCCGCCGCGCGGGTGTAACCAGCATTGAAAATGCGTTAATCGCCATTTATGAACGTTTGGCCGTTGGAGGCGTAAGCGCGATATTTGCCCTTATCGGTAGTGCCTACTTGATAGAATCGAAAGTGCAGCGCTACATTGAGCAAATTCCATACATTGAAATATTCTGCATCATTACAACAGGTATTCTGTTAAAACTTATATCAAGCACTAGCAAACTGGAGCGAGAGCTGATCAGCAAAACATTGGAGTTAAAAAATCTAATAAAGCTACTGGAAATATTAACCATCACAATACTAACATTATCATTAACAATATTGAGCTTTACCCTAATATTTTACATTGCCGCACCCAACACTGAATTGACTTCGCTGCTGTCCGCAGCGGCTATCACGTCCTTCGTTGCAAGCTTACCCATCAGCTTTGCCGGATGGGGGCCACGTGAGTTGGCAGCCATCTATACACTCGGACTATTTGGAGTGCCCTCAAAGGAAGCACTGAGTGCATCAATACTATGCGGCGTGCTATCGATAATTAGCGTGCTTCTATTAAGTCCGTGGGGCCTGACGAGGGAACGTTACAACCACAAGAACGACTCGTCTCCCACAACAACACAAAAGGCTACTCAGGGGATATCTATGCCAAACACTGCGGCATGGATATTTGCAATGGCGATTGCACTACTTATATTTTTTCAACTACACATAACGCTAGCAAACACATCAGTCAACATTAATCTTTCCGATCTTTTTGCCGTTATGGCATTAACAGCCACAGTCTTATACTGCATTAGCGAAAGAAAACTTCCAAGATGGCACGTGCAAAAAGTCAACTTATACCTGTGCCTTATCACATCAGCAATGCTAGTAAGTTTCTTGATTGGCTGGAGCGCATTCGGCATTAGCAGTTGGGCAGTAACCAAGCTGGCAGGTTGGTTTGTATTGCTCGGCTTTATGAGCGCAGGATACTTGTGCGTATCAAACTTAGGAATTAAAGCATTCCGCCACATTATAGAACACATGGTAGCGATTGCTTGTGCGATTATTGTACTGCAACTGACCCTCAGGGCAATGCACTTCAGCGGCTTGATACAATGGGAAAGCTTTTCGAGCGAACTGCAGGGTTATTCAGGCAATCGTAACGCCTTGGCATTTCAACTGATCGCGTTAATTTCAGTATTCTCGTCCCACCTATCTATTTACAGGAAGGCTGGCAGAAACGGCCATGGCATCAACATTCCGATAATTGCGCTGAGCATCATGATAGTAGGTGTTCTATTCACAGCCTCGAGATCAGGAATACTGACCCTCGCCACTATATTAATTAGCGCTTGCATACTCAAGAGCATGTCCTGGAGAGAGCTCGTTAACTCGACACTGCTAGCACTGCTACTCTGCACGTTGTTGCTTACAGCAAGTACTCGGTAGGAGACCGAAAAATGAAACAACATCTTCGGAAAATAGGTATATTAACTACCGTCGTCATCACCGTGATGGTAGTACTTTTCACCAAGCACAGCTTTATGAGCGGCGACAGCGAGCACTTTAACCTACTGAACGCAACCCCAAACTTTACGGGCACATCAAGTGACACAGCCCGTATGGTACTGATCAACAGCGTTATTACGGAATGGTTAAAACAACCTATTTTTGGGCAGGGGCTCGGATATTACTTCGAAAAAAGCAATGAACTAGTGGGCTTCAAGGTCACCATACACAATACACTACTGTGGTTACTTACAGAGTTTGGAATTGTCGGGGCCGGCATTTTCTTGGCGGCCCTGATCGGTATCGGCTGGCAATTAAAGAAGAATATTAATATTGGTTATAGAAACAAAGCCGTTACGCTACTACTGATGACACTTATCATCATGAGTCTGTTTCACGAAGTTTTATACCAGCGAATTTTCTGGTTCATGTTTGGAGCATTAATCGCCGTTCAATACTCCAATGCCCCACCGCCTGCAAGTGACGAACGCGCCCCCCCCCCGATAAATTGAATATAGGTCAGTCCACTTGATTGGGTCCAGATGCCTGTAGGTAGAGCCAATCAACGATATCACTTTCCGGAACGTAGCCTGTAACGGTATGTCGCAGCAATTGACGAACGAGCGAGTAATCTCCACGTTGAACGGCAGCCAACAGTTCGTCAAGCCTGCCTTTTAGAACGTCCCAAGACAGATGATCCTCGCTGGCACACATGATCATTGGGTGCTGAGTGGAAATGACATTGTCGCCGATCAACAACTCTTCATAAAGCTTTTCACCGGGGCGCAGCCCCGTGCATTCAATAGAGATGTCGCCGCTCGGGTTCTTCTCGGAGCGAACAGAGAAACCTGACAAATTAATCATTTTTTCTGCAAGCTCTATTATCCTGACAGGCTCTCCCATATCCAAAACAAAAACATCGCCACCCTGCCCCATTGACCCCGCCTGAATAACCAACTGTGCAGCTTCAGGAATCGTCATAAAATAGCGCGTGATTTTTGGATGAGTGACCGTCAATGGTCCACCCATCTTGATCTGCTTATGAAAAAGAGGAATGACAGAGCCCGAAGAGCCTAAGACATTTCCAAAACGAACCATAGTGAACCGGGTTTTATTGAGACACGCCCCCTCCTGCTCGCCAAACAGGACAGGTTCAGCTTCACGGCTAAGCGCCTGCAAAATGAGCTCTGCCAATCGCTTGGTGCTACCCATCACATTGGTAGGTCGTACCGCTTTGTCCGTTGATATGAGAACAAAGTTCTCTACCTGGGCTTGCAGTGCGGCCTGAGCAGTGTGCAATGTCCCAACCACATTATTTAAGATGCCTTCGGCTATATTATGCTCAACCATCGGCACGTGTTTGTAAGCGGCTGCGTGATAGACCGTGCTAACTTTCCAAGCCAACATGATCTCATGTAGCTTTGCCTGATTCCTTACCGACCCCAATATAGGCACCAGCTTAACAGCCAATGCTTCTCTAGAAACGCGCCCTTCCAACTCGGTTAAAATACTGTAGAGATTGAACTCACTGTGATCAAACAAAATGATCGAAACAGGGCCGAGTAAAAGTATCTGCCTGCACAGTTCAGAACCGATCGAGCCACCAGCACCGCTGACCAATACGGTCTTGCCGGTGATACAACGAGCCAGTAAATCTGGGTTTTCCGGCACTGCGTCGCGACCGAGTAGATCAGCAATATCGACTTCTTGAATGTCATCAACCTTGACGCGACCACTGGCGAGGTCCATGAATCCAGGAACACTTCGTACATGAAGCGGGAATGACTCGAGAAAACCCAAAATCTGCCTTCGTCGTGCGCGAGTAGAAGAGGGAATGGCCAAGAGTATTTCTTCTGCACCAGTAGCGTCGAGCATCCTCTGAATATGATCAGGTTTATACACTTGCAAACCTGAAATAACTCGATCGCAAATACCACGATCATCGTCGATAAACGCCACTGGACGCATAGCCTTGCCAATACGCAAGGCCGCCACTAGTTGGTTACCTGCAGCCCCCGCGCCGTAGATGGCCACCTTAGTCATCCGTGAGTCAGCGCCGGAAAGCGTATTACTTTGGGGTGACGAGAACCAATCGCCCATAAAATACTGGCGCATGGCAAAGCGCAGTCCACCGATGGCAACCAGGCTCAGCCACCAATAGTTGAAAACTATTGATCTGGGAACAACTGTGTGCTGACTACCAAATAAATAAACAACAACGGTCAGTGATAATGAAGAGAGAGTGACAGCCTTGAAAATGGCAATCAGGGCATCGTTACCAAAATACCGCATGACGGCGCGATACATGCCTAACTTCACAAAAAATGGAATGGACACAATCGGGGCGATCACGAACAACCAGCCGTGAGATACCAGAGGGTAAGCAAAATCGCCAACCCCCAAACGAACGATGAAGGACATCCACAACGCCAGCCAGACAATCAAAATGTCAGCAGAAACCTGAAACGCCCGCTTTTGACGGCGAGTGAGACTCAGCAATTGAAGGCGCAGTCTATCCATTAAGCCCTGAAACACTAAATACCGCTCCTGATACCAAACCTGTAATTATTGAATACTGGCTTTACGCCAAATCCCTATGACCAGCCAAAGCCATCACCTCTGTCAATACCTGACAGGTCTTGGCCACTTCGGATTCTTTGAGCGTTGGATGGACCAAAAACATCAAACTCGTTTCACCTAACTCCTTGGCCACTGACAAACGCTGTTGCGGGCGAAATGAAGTTCTTTCAAAGGCCTTCTCAAGGTAGACTTCGGAGCAAGAACCTGAAAAACATGGAACGCCGAGCGCATTGATTTCTTGAATGATGCGATCGCGACTCCAGCCGTCCGCCAAGGCCGCAGGCTCAACAAACACGTAACATTTATAAGCGGCGTGAGAAATTTCTGTTGGTAGCGCAGGCACACGTAAAGCGTTTATATCTCGAGCACAAGACCAAATTTTCTCCGCGAAAGCCAGACGCTGGCGCTGCCATTCTGGCATACGCTTAAGCTGGATCCTGCCGATAACACCTTGAGCTTCAAGCATGCGCCAATTGGTGCCAAAGCTCTCATGAACCCAGCGAAAGCCGGGAGCGTGGGAATCTTCATAAACAGCCCTCCAACTTTTACCATGATCTTTGAAAGACCACATCAACGACCATAAATGCTGGTCGTTTGTCGTTACCATGCCCCCCTCACCGCCCGTGGTCATAATCTTGTCCTGGCAGAAGGACCAGGCTCCGACATGACCGATCGAACCAACCGGGCGCCCTTTATAGGTAGCACCATGAGCTTGGGCACAATCCTCAATGATCTTGAGTTGATGCGTTTGTGCCAACTGCATAATGGGGTCCATGTCGCAGGGCCAACCAGCAAGGTGCACACAGATAACTGCGCGTGTACGCGCCGTAAGAACCGCCTGTATTGTCTGCGCAGTAATATTTTGTGAGTCAGGATCTACGTCAGCAAATATGGGCGTGGCACCAGCATTAATAATGCTGGAAACAGAGGCAAGAAAAGTCCGGGAAGTAACCACGACTTCATCACCAGGACCAATCTCTAGTGCGCGCAGTGCGAGGTCAAGTGCAACAGTACCGTTGGCAAGTGCGACCGCATATGAAGTACCTGCCCACGCCGCAAACTCTTTTTCAAACTCTCGACATTCCTGACCAGTCCAATAATTGACTTTGTTTGACAAAATCACTTCTTTAACGGCATTGGCTTCTTCCTCCGAAAAAGACGGCCAAGGAGAAAATGGAGAATTCAGCACTGTCAAGTCCCTATAGATAAAATGGCGATTATGAAATATAGCTCATTGAGGATACAAAGGTTAGGGCATAAATTGTGCTACTTGAGCGGTCGGGCTGGCACTCCGACAACGGTGACATCATCCATCACGTTAGCAACTACTGCTGCTCCAGCACCAATCACAACCGCCGACCCGATATGTATGCACTGCCGGATAGAAGCCCCTATTCCAACCCAGCAGAGGTCGCCCAGCAATACTCCTCCCGCAAGGCTCGCACCCGGACTGACATGACAGCCCTGTCCCAATCGACAGTCATGGTCCACGTTGCACCCCGTATTGAGTATCGCGGCTTGCCCAACGACCGCACCGGCGTTGACTGAAACACCGGCAAATATGACGCTGCCAGCAGCAATTTTTGCGTAGCGGCTAATGTTCGCGCGCGGGTGAACAATAGTCGCAATTTTTGCACCGGACGCTTGTAGCTCCAGCGTGATTCTCAACCTGGTTTTGTTGTCGCCAATAGCTACCACAACACCGTCGAACTGAGAAAGTGTATTGCGCAGACATGCGGAGTCACCCAGTACGGGCCAGACACCGCAACGGGTCAACTGCGCCGATGAGTCGTCAAAAAACACTACTTCCTTCCAGCCGCAAGCCTCAGCAGTGTCCGCAACCACTTTGCCATGGCCACCGGCACCGAGGATGGCAAGCCGCATCACTGCTGATCCCCCGTGAATTTTGACATTGTCGCTTCACCCTCTGCACTTACACCATCTCGCTTAATAACCTTCTTCACTGTCAGGAACAAAATTTTCAGATCAAGCCAGAAGTTTTGATTTTCAACATACCAAACATCCAGTTCAAACTTTTCCTTCCACCCGAGGGAGTTCCTGCCATTTACTTGCGCCCAACCAGTGATTCCGGGACGAACCTCATGTCGCCGAAACTCATTAGCGGAATACAGCGGGAGGTATTCCATCAACAAAGGTCGTGGCCCCACCAGGCTCATATCACCTTTGAGTACGTTCCACAACTCCGGCAACTCATCCAGACTTGAAGAGCGCAAAAGTCGACCAAAGGGGCCAAGCCGTTCAGCGTCGGGCAAAGGAGCACCGGAGCCTCCGACGGCGTCTTTCATGGTACGGAATTTGATCATTTCGAAGGGTTTACCCGCCAATCCCGGGCGCATTTGCCGGAAAATGATCGGCGAACCGAGCTTCCCGCGTATGAGCAGGGCCACAACCAGGATAACAGGTGATAGCAAGACGATTGCCAGCCCAGCACTGATAACATCAAATATACGCTTTAACATGATTGCACTCTAACACCCTGCACTTTAATCAACCGAATGAACAATGGGACGTAGCCATGAAAATTACAGGCCAATCACTGCGAGCATAACGTTATTGACTTTATTAACGTCATACTTGTCTTCGGCAAGTTTTCTCGAGGCTGCGCCCATACTGACAATCCGTTGTGGGCATTGAACAAACTTAGACATTGCGCTCACCAGCTCATCAACCGACTGGACCGTGACCATAAAACCGTTGAGCCCCTCGATTACTGTTTCACGACAACCAGGAGCATCTGTTGTAATGATTGCCCGCCCCATGGACATAGCCTCAAGCACAGTACGCGGTGTTCCCTCCCGGTAGGAAGGAAGAACGTAAACACTACTCGCTGCAATTACAGGCCTGACATCGCTCAACTTGCCGTGATACTCCAGCGTTCCTTCCGCAATCCAGCCTTGAAGCTCCTGTTCACTGATGGCATCAGGGTTATCGTCGATCCAACCCACTAGATCAAAAGCTACCTCTGGGTGAAGCATGCGTATTTTCCGCGCTGCCATCGCGTATTCCCGCACCCCCTTGTCACCTAACAACCTGGCGATCAACAGGAACCGTGTCTGCTCAGGAAAAGGAGCAACCGTGAAATCATCCAGACAAACGCCAGAACCGTTAACTACCGTAGATCTCGATTCTGCACTGAGAATACCCATGTTCAGGAACAATTCCTGATCATCCGGGTTCTGGAAAAATACAGCGTGTGCGCCAGACAAAGAATACCTGTAGAGACGCTGCACAAGCGTTTTGACCATCAGGCTCAAGCGCCCGCCGCTGTGCTGTTTCTGGAACGCATAACCCAGGCCGGTGATCAGCGCTATTCGTATTATTTTTTTACTGGCGAAACGGGCTGCAATCAAACCGTAGACAACGGGTTTAACGGTATAAGCCAATACGTAATCCGGACGTAAGGCCCTGAGCAACTTCCACAGCTGAATTAAAGTGAAAAAATCAGAGACGGGGTTCATCCCGGTGCGATTCAATGAGATTGAATGAACGGTGATACCTTTGCGCTCCAGCAAAGAACGCACGGGATGACTTGAAGTCAGATCGGGGGCGGCAACATGCACAGCCAACCCCTTGGCAAGCAAAGCGTCCAGTAACGGCCCTCGGAAATTTACCAGTGAGTCAGGGTAGCTGGCGATGACCAGAATACTCATGCTCGCTGCTCCTCCAGCCAAGCCTGAAACATCAGGATAGTCCATAGCTGATGCTGCCAATTACGCACGCCCATTAAATGCTCCTCCCACATTTTTCGAATCGGCGCAGGTCTGAAATACCCCTCAGACTCAAGTCTGGACGAGTCGAGCAAGGAAGCAGCCCATTCTCTAAGCGGCCCTCGCAGCCAACTATCAAGGGGAATACCAAAGCCCTGCTTTGGCCGCTCGATCATGTTTTTAGGCACATGACGATATAGGACCTGCTTGAGCAGCCACTTACCTTCACCCGCACGAATCTTGTAGTGCAATGGCATGTTCCAAGCCAGCTCCACCACACGGTGGTCGAGCAATGGGGAACGCGTTTCAAGACTGGCGGCCATCGCCGCGCGATCCACCTTGACCAGAATATCGTCAGCCATATACGTCTGGGCATCCATAGCCATCATCCAATGCTCAAAACTATCAGTAACAGGCCAGTCAGATGATCGGGTAAAAAGCGTCTCTGGCTCGGATGCCCCCAACACTATGCCTGCAGGATCGTCCCAGTGACTGGCCAATCGATAGAAGAACTCCTCCCCAGTACCCAACCCAAGAACATCAGCCAGCTTATGCGCTTTGTCGCCGGGGGTCGTGATATGCAGCCGCTTGGGTATCAGTGGTTTGCCTAACTTGAACAGCTTGTCCCATGTGACGGGAGGGACTGCTTTCAACATCGACGAAGCCGCGGCCCGCACAGGCCGGGGCAAACGCTGCATGGCCCCCCATACCTTGCGCGCGCTCAAATAGCGGTTATAGCCACCAAACAGCTCATCACCGCCATCACCGCTAAGGGCGACCTTCACATGCTCACGCGCCATTTTGCTGAGTAAATAAGTGGGAATCTGTGAACTGTCACTGAATGGTTCACAGTATATGGATGGCAGCTGAGGGATAACAGCTAACGCATCTTCCGGACGCACATAGAGTTCTGTGTGCTCCGTGCCAAGGTGACGAGCAATGTCTTTGGCATGCACGGCCTCGTCATACCCGCCCTCTTCAAAACCTATGGTAAACGTGCGTATGGGCCTGGCGGATTGTGCCTGCATCAGAGAAACGATAGTGCTGCTGTCGACCCCCCCACTGAGAAAGGCCCCTAACGGAACATCAGACAGCATTTGTCCTTCAAGGCTCTGCAAAAGTCGAGATTCCAGTAAATCAACTGCTTGGCTATCAGTACCGACAAAGGGTGCTGACAAGCCTTGCGCAACTACTGTGTTGAGGCTCCAATAAGTATGGGTCCCTAAAGTCTCGGCTCTCCCCTGAAGATCAACCCGAAGCTGCATGTAAGTGCCCGGCATCAGTTTGAACATGCCCTCATAAATACAATGGGGCGCGGGCACACAATTATGTCTCAACAACAGCACCAAGGCGTTTCGATCAACATCCGCGCAAAAAGCAGGGTGTGCCTTGAGCGCTTTCAATTCGGAGCCGAAGAGAAAAAAATCGCCTTGCCAGCCGTAATAGAGCGGCTTTTCACCAGTGCGATCTCTGGCCAGGGTGAGCAGTTTTTCCTGCCTGTCCCACAAAGCAATTGCGAACATGCCTACAGCTGCCTGAAGCGTCTTTTCCACCCCCCATAAACTAAAGCCTATGAGCAGGGTCTCGGTATCCGCATGCCCTCTCCACTGCAGGCCTGGATCAATCGACTGCAGTGTGGCTCTAAGATCAAGATGGTTATAAATCTCGCCATTGAAAGCGATAACGTACCGACCGCAATGAGAAACCATAGGCTGGCTGCCCGCGGGAGACAGGTCCAGAATTGACAGCCTTGTATGCCCCAAGGCAATACCGTCTTCGCGATCCGTCCAGTAGCCGGCGGCGTCCGGACCACGGTGAGTCAGGGTTGATGTCATTCGTTGCAACACGGCCTCATCCAATGGGACGCTGCTCTGTGCCAGATAACCTACTAAACCACACATGAAGAATACCTACTAATCCGTTTGAGCAGGGGAAGTCGCGAGAGCTGCTGTACTTAGCTTGATTGGCGCACGGACAAATTGCGACGCGAGCATCAGACCGAGCAAAAACCAAAATACTCGCTGATACATAACCTCATGAAAAAGACTCATCAATGCAAAACCTAACAGCAATAAAATAATTGCATTATCTCTAACACTGCGTTTCTTTTTAAAGAATGCACTGATAAACAGATAAACAAACATCAAGGCAAAACAACTCAATCCGGCAATGCCAAACTCAGTGAGTACCCACAGCGTAGTGTTGTGAATAATCACAGGAAAACCGACAAGCTGGCTGCTCTTGTTAAAAAAGTAGCCCAAGCCATTACCCCACCAAGGAGATTGTAGCCAGGCGGTTATTGCCGCACTATTGATAGAGGCTCTACCTGCGTCACTTTCAGACATTGAAAATTCGGGTTGAATTTGTATATGCGGAAATGACAAATCATAACCAAACACGAAAGTGACTAGATCATTGAAAAAATCAAGCACCGCAGGAAGGTAAATTATGAAAGCATAGAGGACACAGGAAACGAAAAACGATGCCATTAAATGAGAGCGCTTCATCACATTGAAGACGCCAGCGAACAACAGGAGCATCAAAATAGTGACAATACCAGAACGCGAAGATGTATAGAAAATTCCGACTGTCATTATCGTCAGCGCCACAACAGCAAAAACACTGCACTTGATGGACGGAAACGCCCGCAAGTATCTCCCCTGATAAAGCGGAGACAAGCTAATAAACGCTGCAGCAACACAGATGATCTGAAATGCCAGTGCATTCCTATTACCGACGTATCCATCAATTGAGTAGGTAAAGCCGGACCAATGAATGACTCCGTACAGATGAAGAATCCTAAGTGCAATCTGCAGGATGATGATCACACAGATAACTGCAACCATAGTTTCAACTATTCGCCTAGTCCCCGGCAAACCATAGTATGCGGCAGCGAGGTAACCAGCGGACGCAAAACCCAACAAAACAAACCAGCCAAAGACTTTACCCAGCGCCCAACCGTTAGTTCCAATACTATAGAAACCATGGGCATAACCTAGGAACATAACAAGTGTGACAAGTAACAATAAGGAGTTGACCCGAATAAATCGCCAGCGTGGGGCTGAACGATTAAAGACTGCATTCAAGAGAACAACCGACAGTGCAAGTATCGCAAATGGGTCAGCCAAGTTCACGCTGATAGCACTTTCACCGTATTTTATTATTATCTGGAAAAAAATAAACAATGATACACAGAAACAAAGCACCCACGCCGCAGAGCGCTCTAGGTAAGCCCCCCCAAGCTTACGCTGAGCTAAAGGGATGTCCACCTCCCCCCCATTCACTGGCTGGGCCATTGCATGCTTACCTTTACGTAAGGCAAATGGCGCCAAGCTGATCACCGAAAGTATAGATAAGAGGCCACATAGTATAGAAGCTGCAAGGGCTTGTTCGGCACTCACCGCGAATGTCCCCAAGACAGAAACCGAAACGATTTCGCGCAGCCCCCAACCACCAAAGCTAACGGGCAACCCTGCGGCAAACGATACAATGGCAGCAGCAGAAAACAACTGCAGCATGCTGACATTTGGAGCTACTACAGAAAAAAGGCAGGCAAAACACGTCAGCATCAAAATGTTGCTTGTGGAGGATATTAACGCGACCTCCAACAGTCGCTTGGCATTCCTTTTTGCGAGTAAACTACTGCCAATTTTAACTTCAAACCTACCGATGCCCAACGCCAAGCTTAAAACCAACGCGAACAGCAGTACTGAGAAAATCTCGACAACCGGTAACTCATCTAGATACTTGCTAACCACCCCTTCGAGTAAATACAAAGCACCCAACATGGCAAACGCAGCGCTGATTACCGCGACGACTGTCCGCTCATAGGCTGCAATGACCGCGTTTTCAACCGCCGATACACCCGCAGATTGTAAAACTGCCTGACGACCGGCCATTTGTCCAAATAAAGGAATCACTAATAAAGATGCAATATTGGCAGCCGCACTGGCTTTAAACACCAACAGCCAGGACAGCGGATGATCAAAATGAGATAAAATACGCCAGAACCTGAAGGTCACTACGACCACGTTCCCAACCATAAGGGCAAAGACCAACACTAATAAGGCAGGAGGAAACTGTTGTGCGTGGGACAGAATATCCGCAGGGCTCAAGTAAAACATAAGCCCTGCCAGTAAGAATAACGAAACAACGGCACCCACTATCTTCTTAGCTTTTTTGACATCCATCTACACCCCCGACAGCTCACATTGCCAGCATCAACTACAAAACAAATCAACAACAAGCACCTCAACCACTAACTACTGAAACAACCTCAATATGCGCCTAATCCTAATACGTAAAAAAAACAGGGGCGCAAGACTGTTCGTAGACATAGCCTTTTTGAACAACGACAATCCTCGCCAATACTCACCAGCAATAAAAAACTTCATAGAGAATGCTATGTTTCGTTCGGAAACAGATTTACTAGCGACCGCCTTGAGCGAGGGATACTTCTCAGCAACGATATCCAGCGTCTGCATAACTTCTGCATACTGCTGCCGCAAATGACTACCCCCCGTAATATTATTGGCGTGCCTGCGATAACGCGCGTAGACACCTTCAAGGTACTTAATCTCACCACCAGAAAGCATCAAAACTTCAATATACCAAAGCCAGTCTGACGCAAATTTTATGCGTTCATCGCAGGCTGGCAGTTTTTTATTTCGGATCGCTACCGAACAACCACAACCAAATGCCCCACGTCGGACCAGCTCTGCCGCTCCACCTTCGTGCTTACCATGCATGTCATTATAGAGATACATGACTCGATTTGAGTCAGAGTCAAATACCTCAACATCATGATACGAAATTGTAACGTTTGGATTGTCTTCAAGATGCTGCACTTGCGCCGCGATCTTTCCAGGGCAGAAAACGTCGTCACCACCCAGCACAAAAATCACATCTCCCTGACAACGTTCCAGGCACGCATTAAAATTCCTGGTAATACCAACATTCGCATCGAAATAAATCTTATCGATATTCATTGCGGATTGTTGCTCGAACTGATCAATCACATCACACGTTCGGTCGCTTGACGCATCATCACCGATAACCAGTTGAACGCCAGGATATTCCTGGAGTGCAACCGACTGCAACGCCTCCAAAATAAATGACTCGTGATTATAGGTAAGAATAATAATAGAAACTGATAGCACACTCATCCTACAAGCCTCTTGCTCATCAACCGAACCAGCTTTTTAAAAGGAATACCAAAGCAAAGGCCGGCCAGCAAAAAGCGCAAACCAGTCAAATACTTACGCCCTCTAAACAGGCTTGCCGAGTGCGAAAAAAATATATTAGATATAGACTTGTTACGTAAACCTGACTCTTCTGCCGAAAAAAACATACAGGGAACTTCAAGCCTCATTGGAAGAGTTTTCCAACAGTCCGAATGGGTATTTCCAGAATGAAGTCGATATTGAAAGGTTGCCAAGTTCTGAAATCCGACTTTATAACTTTTTAGAAAATACAGCAGTACAACCCAGTCATCTGATTTAAACTTCCTTCTCAACCCCGAAACCTCTCGCATTAAATCTGCTTTCATCATCGCAGACTGTAGCAAAGGTGCAGAGGTGTCATCGACGGCACAAAATGTGTACCCTTGACCGGATTTTAAAGCACGCTCGAATTCAGATAGGTTTTGCCTTGTAAAAACATTACCTTGTTCGTTGATTATTTCTCCCAACGAATAAACACAATCAACATCATTTTCATGCAAGAAGCTCACTTGAGCTGCTATTTTATTAGGCAGCAACACGTCGTCCGAACCAATCAGCGATATATATGCACCCCTGCACACTTCCAAGGCGCGTTCGATAGCACCATTTACACCAGTATTTACTTTACTTTCAATAAATACAAAATCATATTTCTCTTGAAGACATCTGATTTTCTGAACACTGTCATCCGGAGAACAATCATCAACCACTATCAATTCATAACTGCTACGCGCTGCCGTTTGATTCATTATCGACTCAATTGTTGCACAGACGAAACTCGAGTGATTATACGACGGCACTATAATACTTACCTTCAACATTCCTTGTGCCCCTCGCCTGCTTCTAGAATTTTATGCTTTCGAAACCACAAAAAGAAAAACAGGGCTAGCGCTATCAAATAACAAAAATAGTTAGCCGCGTAAGCTATGACTACTCCATCGCTGCCGTAATAGGCCGAAAAAAACTTTGTCGCAAAGAAAAAACCAAATGAAAACATAACTTCAGTAACGATAAAAGGAATGACCAATGCCCTCGCCCACAACAAAAAACCCAACACCCAACTCGTTATCTTCAATGTATCGCCAACCACTTGCCAAGCGACCAAACCTTCAATCGGTAAAAAATCACTGGAAAATAGCAGTTTTATCAACCACTCCCTTAGCAGATAAACACTGGCACTTCCCAATAGTGCAACGGGAACAATCATGCACAGCGCTTTCACAACTTCAAGCCTAAGCTTTGTGATCGATTTGATTTCCGAGTATCTAGGAAGAAAATACAAACTTAAGGTCGTAGTTACCAGCATCAGGTAGGCACCGCTAAGCCTAGTCAACGCTTCCCAATAGCCGGCAAAATCAATACCGTAGGCGCCGATCAAATAATCGCGAACCATCATACTCGACAAGGGTACACACGCAGCCGATACTCCGACCATAAGCGAAAACTTCAATAGCTTAAATAACGCCTGCTGATCAATTGCACCGACCAGCAATCGAAAGCTGAACCAGGATTTACGCGAGCAGATATAAGCCGTTGCGACACAGGCGATAGACTGGTAGACCGAAAGTGACACCAACGCACCGTACAGCCCAAAATAAACGGATAAAACAACGACAACTACAAAGCTCAGCAAACTGCCAATAATATTGGCAGTCACGTAGGCCGCCACTTCTTTCTTGCCATTCAGTATCGCCAACAACAATGAATTTAGAACAAAGAATATCAAACCGCAGGAAAGCCAATAAAAGACCGTGTAATGGGTTTCAATGCTCAAAAAGTAACGCGCCAGAGGTCTGGCAAATAGAGCGATCAGTAAGGCTGCAATGCAAGCCCCAACTAAAGAGACAATGCCTGCTGTGGCCCATATCCTGTGCTGCCGATCGCTATCTCCTGCGTATTCCGCCGTGTACTTTGTCACACCCGTATTCATTGAACCACCGGCAAAGGTGGTGATCATCTGAACCAAATTTTGAAACTGCCCTAATGCCGCATACCCTGCAGGACCGACATACACGGCCAATATTTTATTTATCCCTAGCAAGGTCAGCATTTTAATTACAACCGCGACAGCATTGAGCAAACTGGTTCTTACAAAAGTCATTATGCACTAACGCCGTTGAAACTGTTGCACGCCTCAACAACCTGCGTTGCCTCCGCGATGCTCAGAGTCGGCCCGATCGGTAGGCTCAGGACTGTTCGATGGATATTTTCCGTTATATCCAAGGATAGTCCATTCAGGTGTTGATAGGCTGCTTGCTTATGCGGTGGAATAGGATAGTGAATCAACGACTGTATGTCGTGCTTCAGTAAATGTGATTGGAGTGCCTCTCGCTGTTCACTGCGCACCACAAAAAGATGCCAGACATGAGACTTCATATTCCGTACATCCACAACTGGCCGCAACGGCAACGCGATAGTCGGATTATCGATATGATCCATGTAGAACTGGGCAATTTCCCGCCGGTGCGCGGTTTGTACATCCAGATACTTGAGTTTGACACTCAGCATGGCCGCTTGAATTTCGTCAAGACGACTATTAACGCCTTGGTACATGTTATGGTAACGCTGATGCGAGCCATAATTTCTAAGTGCCTGGAGCGCATTCGCTAACTCATCACTGCTGGTCACAACAGCGCCTGCATCGCCCAATGCGCCCAAATTTTTTCCTGGGTAGAAACTGAACCCTGCCGCATCGCCCCAGCAACCAGCTTTCTTCCCATTTGAGCTAGCGCCGTGTGCTTGCGCTGCATCCTCCAGTACAAGCAATTTGTGGGATTTGGCAATGTCCATCAACTCAGGCATGCATGCAAGCTGCCCGTACAAATGGACAGCAAGGATAACGCGGGTTCGAGAAGTCAAAGCAGCACGCGTGCGTTCAGGCGATAGATTGAACGTCTGCTCATCGGGTTCAACCAGTACGGGCACCAGGTTGTTTTCTGTAATTGCGAGAATACTGGCAATATAGGTATTTGCCGGCACAATAACTTCGTCACCGTCCTGCAGTTTACCCATCAACTTCCAGGCACGCAGTGTCAAAACCAGCGCATCGAGGCCATTGGCCACCCCAACACAATGCTTTGCGCCACAGTATTCGGCGAATGAAGCCTCAAATTGATTCAGCTCTTGACCCGCTATATACCAACCAGAGTCTACAACCCTTGTGCACGCGCCAATCAGCTCGTCACGCATCGATGCATTGGCAGATTTAAGATTCAAAAACTCAATCATTGTAAAGTCACTCACATTCACTTGATACTTATGAAACATCTTAGTTACTAAATTGACTCAGGCATTTACATCAGACCGACGGCTGGCTATCCGCTACGGCGGCCAAAAACTCGGAATAATCCCTTATGTAATCACTCTCGTCGTAATGTTCACTGGCCAAAACCAGCAATACACAATCTTCGCTGAAATTGTGCATTTCTCGCCAAACCAAGTCCCCAATGACCAGCCCTTTGGTCGGCGAGTCCAGCCTAGCCATACTTCGGACAGAGCCGTTGTCCAGAATCATTTCACAATGGCCTATTACGCACACCGCTACTTGCTTAAGATTACGGTGCGCATGAAAACCTCGAGCGACACCTTCTTGTGTACCGAAGATGTAATAGACCCTTTTAATCTCAAAGGGAACGGTCTTCTCGGCCTCTATCGCAACCAAAGACCCACGATCATCACCTAGTGGTGGAAAGCTGACCCACTCTAAGCTATTCATTTCACACCTTGCGCCAAGGCGTTAACGTACCAAGGCATGGCCACAGCAATACCTTGTTCCACGCTGTACTCGGGGGCATACCCCAACAGCGCCTTGACTTTCCCAATGTCAGCTTGTGAGTGCTTGACATCGCCTGCCCTGAAGTCTCGATACACCGGACTACGCTGACGAACAACACCATTCTTGGAGAGTTCTGCAGCCAGCAACGCAAACAATTGGTTCAATGTCGTACGGTCGCCCACAGCAACATTATATATCTGGTTCAAGGACTCAGCGCTTGTACTCGTCGCCGCGAGCAAGTTGGCTTGGACAGTATTCTCGATGAAACAAAAATCCCGACTGGTTTCACCATCGCCGTTAACATAGATATCCTCACCGGATATCATCGAAGAAATCCACTTCGGGATAACCGCTGCATAAGCACCATTGGGATCCTGGCGCTTACCGAAAACATTAAAATAGCGAAGTCCTACAGTATTGAAACCGTAGCAGCGAGAAAATACATCAGCATAGAGTTCGTTTACATACTTTGTCACAGCATAGGGAGAAAGAGGCTTGCCGATGATAGACTCAACCTTAGGCAACCCAGGGTGATCGCCGTAAGTGGAGCTACTGGCTGCATAGGTGAAGCTTTTCACCCCTGCATCTTTGGCAGCAACCAACATGTTGAGAAAACCATCAATATTGGTGCTATTGGTGTTAATCGGGTCATTAATCGAGCGCGGAACAGAGCCCAAGGCTGCTTGATGCAAGACGTAGTCAACCCCCTGACAAGCTGAGTTGCAGTCTTCCAGAGACCTTATATCACCTTCGACAAAGGTAAAGCGTGCCCATTGTTCGACACTGACAAGACCTTGCACTTCTTCAAGGTTTTTCTTGTGCCCCGTAGAAAAATTGTCTATTCCAACCACCCACTGCTCGGCCAATAGCAGTGCTTCCAGAAGATTCGAGCCAATAAAACCGGCAACGCCTGTCACCAACCATTTTTTGGGGGACGTCGAAATTTTCGAAAGAATCTTCTTATATTCATTCATGCTGCACCTACCCTAGTAATTATCTTAACCGAGTGTTCTATAGACGCAAATCAGACTCTTCGGCCTTCAATAGATACTTCAGGTCATAAAGTACGTGCTTTGTCTTGCCGTAACTGCGTATTTTTGCTACGCCCGCTTGACGGAATTCTTCATGTGCTACCGCCAATATTATACCATCGTATGCAGACTCGTCGGGAGCGGCTATAGGACGAATGCCGTACTCTTCCCCAGCCTCTTCCTTGCTCACCCAAGGGTCGTACACGTCAACGGCGATATTGTATTCAGCCAGCTCACTAACAATATCGACGATGCGGGTATTTCGCAGATCAGGGCAATTCTCCTTGAACGCAAGACCCATCAGTAGAATACGCGCACCGTCTACCTGAATCTGCTTCTTGAGCATGGCCTTGACCATCTGCGAGACAACGTACGCCCCCATTCCGTCATTCAACCTGCGTCCGGCCAATATAATTTCCGGGTGATATCCGATCGATTGCGCCTTGTGCGTCAGATAATAAGGGTCGACACCAATGCAGTGCCCGCCAACCAACCCTGGCCTGAATGGTAGAAAGTTCCACTTCGTTCCTGCCGCCTCCAAGACCGCCTCGGTATCAATCCCCATCTTATTGAAGATAATTGCCAGCTCGTTGATCAAAGCAATATTCAAGTCACGCTGAGTATTTTCGATCACCTTGGCCGCTTCAGCCACTTTTATACTGGAAGCCTTGTGCGTCCCCGCGATCACAACTTGATTATAAAGCTCGTCAACCAACTCGGCGACTTCCGCAGTCGAACCGGCAGTCACCTTCTTGATAGTTGTCAGCCGGTGAACTTTATCACCTGGATTAATCCGCTCCGGGCTATAGCCAGCATAAAAGTCCCTGTTAAATTTCAAACCTGAAACTCTCTCCAACACAGGAACACAGACTTCCTCGGTGGCGCCGGGATAAACTGTAGACTCATAGATAACAATATCGCCTTTCTTTAACACTTTACCGAGCATTTCCGAAGCCTTGATCAGAGGCGTCAGGTCCGGCTGCTTGTAACTATCGATTGGCGTCGGCACAGTGACGATATAGGTATTACAAGCCACTAGATCTTCCTGATCCGAGCTGAACGACAACAAACCAGCCTCTTTCAGCTCCGCAGTACAGACTTCCAGTGTGGCGTCATGCCCAGCCTTCAACGCATCAATCCTTGCCTGGTTGATGTCAAATCCGATCGCCGGACGCTGCTTGCCAAATTCAACAGCCAGTGGCAACCCCACGTAACCAAGGCCTATTACAGCCAGTTTGATGTCATCCAGTTTTAGCATGTGTATATCCATTAATCCGTTGTCGTAAAAATCGCCTCTGCGATTTTTATAAAGCCATTACCTTCATGCCTTCACCCCGCAGATGCAGCACAAAGGGTGAAAACCATTCTCACTAAAAACAAAAAAAGCCCTAACAGGCCTTAAAATAAAATAGTCCAGCCGCGAAAATAACAACACTTCATTATACTAGTATTGAGGTTTTATCTTTAGCGTTCTGGCGCTCGAAAACAGGGAAGATGGAAATTGCAGGGCCCAAGGCCCTTAAATTCGCCAAACAGATGGGGCTCGTTAACCCACTGCATCGGATCGAAAAATATCCGAGAGCTATTTGAAACCAGCGCTAAAGGTGGCTGATACCTTGCCCCCCCCCTACTCTTCCTCTTCATTCACCCGATCCCTTAGCTCCTTGCCCGGCTTGAAATGTGGTACAAATTTGCCGTCCAGGCTGACGGACTGGCCGGTCTTCGGATTACGTCCTACGCGGGGGGCGCGGTAGTGTAGAGAAAAGCTGCCAAAACCGCGAATCTCGATGCGATCGCCGGTGGCCAGGCACTGGGACATTTGCTCAAGCATGGTCTTGATAGCCAGCTCCACATCTTTGGATGAGAGCAGCCCTTGATGGGTGACAATTCGTTCGATCAACTCCGACTTCGTCATATTTTTCCCTTCTTTTTCAAGCAGCTAGGAAAAGCGCTTCGAAGGTTTTAGCATGACTTGATGAATTTGAACAGCCCACACGCCAACTTATCTGCACGATCAATTCATACCGATAAAACGCGCCTTCCATACTCAATTACACATCACCAGCATCGTCCGGGTCACCGCACCCGCAGGGTTCCAGCCAAACAGGTAATCACCCTCATCATCCTTGGCATCGCTGGACCTGGTAATGACCTTGTAGCCCTGCTGCTTGCACTCACGGGCAGCGCGCTTCTCGCACTTGTCCCAATTGGAACCGAGACCCGAGCAGTCGATCTCAATGCCACTGACACCGTGCCTGGCGTGAGTCTTGGCGCTGGTAGCGGAGCACCCTGCAAGCAACATCATGGCGAATACAACTATAAGCCTATTCATTCAGATCCTTATTGAATCAGCGACACAAGTGCGATTTCTTCAAAGACTATAGTTAGATCTGACCCCGCTCGATAGCCCAAGGTTCTCGGGCGGTGATTCAACAAATTTCAGGCACAAAAAAGGGCGACCGAAGTCGCCCTTTTTCTATAGCTTTACAGAACTTAGTTCTGCTTAGCCATTGCTTCGCGCAGCAGGGAGGCCATGGTGGTCTCGCCTTGTGCAGCTTCCGGAGCCGATTTCAGGCTCTGGATAGCTTCTTTCTCTTCAACTTCGTCTTTCGACTTGATGGAGAGCTGGATTACGCGGCTCTTACGATCAACGCTGATGATCTTGGCTTCTACTTCCTGGCCTTCTTTCAGAACGTTGCGCGCGTCTTCAACGCGGTCACGGCTGATTTCGGAGGCTTTCAGAGTCGCTTCGATATCGTCGGCCAGAGTGATGATGGCGCCTTTAGCGTCAACTTCTTTCACAGTGCCCTTAACGATTGCGCCTTTGTCGTTCTCTTGAACGTACTCGGAGAACGGATCGCTTTCCAGTTGCTTGATACCCAGGGAGATGCGCTCGCGCTCTGGGTCAACCGACAGGATAACGGTGTCCAGCTCGTCGCCCTTCTTGAAACGACGAACAGCTTCTTCGCCCACTTCGTTCCAGGAGATGTCGGACAGGTGAACCAGGCCGTCGATGCCGCCGTCCAGACCAATGAAGATACCGAAATCGGTGATCGACTTGATGGTGCCGGAGATTTTATCGCCCTTGTTGAACTGGCCAGAGAAATCTTCCCATGGGTTAGATTTGCACTGCTTGATGCCCAGGGAGATACGACGACGCTCTTCGTCGATGTCCAGAACCATAACTTCCACTTCGTCGCCGACTTGTACGACTTTCGAAGGGTGGATGTTCTTGTTGGTCCAGTCCATTTCGGAAACGTGTACCAAGCCTTCAACGCCTTCTTCCAGCTCAGCGAAGCAGCCATAGTCAGTCAGGTTGGTAACACGTGCAGTTACGCGAGTGCTTTCTGGGTAACGGGCTTTGATAGCAACCCATGGATCTTCACCCAGTTGCTTCAGACCCAGGGAAACACGGTTGCGCTCGCGATCGTATTTCAGAACCTTGACATCGATCTCGTCGCCAACATTGACGATTTCGGAAGGATGCTTGATACGCTTCCAAGCCATGTCGGTAATGTGCAGCAGGCCATCCACGCCACCCAGATCGACGAATGCGCCGTAGTCGGTGAGGTTTTTGACGATACCTTTGACTTGTTGGCCTTCCTGCAGGGATTCCAGCAGAGCTTCACGCTCGGCGGAGTTCTCTGCTTCCAGGACGCTGCGACGGGAAACGACAACGTTGTTGCGTTTCTGGTCGAGTTTGATGACCTTGAATTCGAGTTCTTTGCCTTCCAGGTGCGTGGTGTCGCGCACAGGACGAACGTCGACCAAAGAACCTGGCAGGAACGCACGGATGCCGTTAACGTCGACAGTGAAGCCGCCTTTAACCTTACCGTTGATAACGCCCTTGACCACTTCTTCAGCTGCGAAGGCTGCTTCGAGAACAATCCAGCATTCAGCGCGCTTGGCTTTTTCACGGGACAGCTTGGTTTCACCGAAACCGTCTTCAACCGAGTCCAGAGCAACGTGAACTTCGTCACCGACATTGATAGTCAGGTCACCAGCATCGTTGTAGAACTGTTCCAGCGGGATCAGAGCTTCAGACTTCAGACCAGCGTGAACGGTTACCCAGCGAGCTTGGTAATCGATATCAACGATAACACCGGTGATGATGGAGCCTGCCTGAAGGTTCAGGGTTTTTAGGCTTTCTTCAAAGAGTTCCGCAAAGCTTTCGCTCATTTTAATTCCTGTTGATAAGGGCGAAGAATACGCCCATCTCCACACCCCAGACGGTGTGGGTCAGTTTCAGTTAAAAGAAGCCACCGCAGGACTATGACTGGTCCCCTGCGGCCTTCTTGATCACCCGGCGATATCGCGAATGGCGATTTCGCTCAAGATGCGTTCCAGCACCTGCTCGATGGACAGCTCCGTGGAATCCAGCTGTATGGCATCAGCCGCCGGCTTTAGCGGGGCTACTGCGCGCTGGGTATCACGCTCATCGCGTGCACGGATCTCATCTAGCAGACTCGACAGACTAACACCATCGACTTTGCCCTTCAACTGCAAGTAGCGGCGGCGAGCCCGCTCCTCGGCGCTGGCGGTCAGGAAAATCTTCAGCGGCGCGTCCGGGAACACCACGGTTCCCATATCACGCCCATCAGCCACCAGGCCCGGCGGCTCCTGAAAAGCCCGCTGACGCTGCAGCAGCGCATCGCGCACGGCCGGCAGCGCGGCAACCTGGGAAGCCCAGGAGCCGACTTGTTCGTTACGCAAGTCATCGGTCACATCATCCCCTTCCAGGATGATGCGCTGCGGATGACCTTCCGTCGCGCCGACGAACTGCACATCAAGGTGCGCCGCCAGCAGCTTCAGGGATTCTTCATTGGTCAGGTCGACGCCATGGTTGCGCGCAGCAAACGCCAGCAGGCGATACAGTGCGCCGGAATCCAGCAGGCACCAGCCCAGGCGCTTGGCCAGGATGCCGGCGATCGTGCCTTTGCCCGAGCCGCTTGGCCCGTCGATGGTAATCACCGGTGCTTTGATATTCACAATTGAGCCTCTTGGGCAACACGGATGCCAACGTGGGCACACAGTGTAAGAAAGTTCGGAAAAGACGTAGCAACATTGGCGCAGTCACGGATACGAATCGGCGCCGCCGCCCGCAGGGAAGCCACGCTGAACGCCATGGCAATCCGGTGATCGCCATGGGCATGGACTTCACCACCACCCATCAGGCCACCGTCAATGATAATCCCATCGGGGGTCGGTTCACACTTGACCCCCAGCGCCAGCAGACCGTCGGCCATCACCTGGATGCGATCGGACTCCTTGACGCGCAACTCCTCGGCACCGCGCAGCACGGTACGCCCTTCGGCACAGGCCGCCGCCACAAACAGCACCGGGAATTCATCGATCGCCAGCGGCACCAGCGCTTCGGGGATCTCGACCCCCTTCAACGCAGCGGCGCGCACGCGCAGGTCAGCCACAGGCTCGCCACCCACTTCACGCGGGTTCTCCAGAGTGATATCCGCGCCCATCAGGCGCAGGATGTCGATCACCCCGGTACGCGTCGGGTTGATGCCGACATGCTCCAGCAACAGCTCGGAGCCCTCGGCAATCGAAGCCGCCACCAGGAAAAACGCCGAGGAAGAAATATCCCCTGGCACTTCAATATGGGTAGCGGTCAGCGCGTGGCCGGACTCTACGGACGCAGTAGCGCCATCCACCGCCACCGGATAACCAAAGCCACGCAACATACGCTCGGTATGGTCACGGGTCGGCGCCGGCTCCGTCACTGACGTCTTGCCCTCAGCGTACAGCCCCGCCAGCAACACGCAGGATTTGACCTGCGCACTGGCCATCGGCAACACATAATTCAGGCCCTTCAACACCTGACCGCCCCGAATGGTCAGCGGCGGGCGCCCTTCCGGCCCGGTTTCGATCACCGCGCCCATTTCCCGCAATGGCTTGGCCACGCGACTCATCGGGCGCTTGGACAAGGAAGCATCACCGGTCAGCACGCTGTCGAAGCGCTGCGCTGCCAACAAGCCGGACAGCAGACGCATGGACGTACCGGAGTTACCGAGATAAATCGGCCCCGGCGCCGCCTTCAGCCCATGCAAGCCCACGCCATGAATAGTCACGCGACCATGGTGTGGCCCTTCAATCACCACGCCCATGTCGCGAAACGCCTGCAAGGTCGCCAGGGCATCTTCGCCCTCCAGGAAACCTTCGACCTCGGTCACCCCCTCAGCCAACGACCCCAGCATGATCGACCGATGGGAGATCGACTTGTCGCCCGGCACCCGGATGCGCCCGCTCAAGCGGCCACCCGGTTCGGCGAGAAAGGTCAATTCATCGGCGTTCACTGCGGTTTCCATGTAGGCCCGGCGCGCCAGGATCTTGCTGAAATGCTCACGCGCCACCCGCGCACGGGTGAACACGCCCAATAATTGGTGGCCATCCCCGGCATCAACCGCGTCGCGCAAGGCGTCGAGATCACTGCGGAAGGTGTCCAGGGTGCGCAACACTGCCTCACGATTGGCGAGGAAGATGTCATGCCACATCACCGGATCGCTGCCAGCAATGCGCGTGAAATCGCGAAAGCCACCGGCGGCGTAACGGAAAATCTCCAGGTTTTCGTTGCGCTTGGCCAACGAGTCCACCAAGCCAAACGCCAGCAGGTGCGGCAGATGACTGGTCGCCGCCAGCACTTCGTCGTGACGCTCGACCTGCATGTGCTCGACATCCGCGCCCAACTCTCGCCACAGGCGATCCACCACCGCCAGCGCAGCCGGATCGGTCTGTTCCAGCGGTGTCAGGATCACTTTGTGACGGCGGAACAGCTGCGCATTCGACGCCTCCACCCCGCTCTGCTCGGAACCGGCAATCGGATGCCCCGGCACGAAACGCGCCGGCATGCCGCCAAAGGCCAGCTGCGCGGCGCGCACCACATTGCCCTTGGCACTCCCGACATCCGTGAGGATCGCCTGGCCGAGGTCCATGCCAGCCAACAACGCCAGCAACTTCTCCATGGCCAGGATCGGCACAGCGAGCTGGATCACGTCAGCACCCTGGCACGCGAGCGCCAGGTCGGCCTCACAGCGATCCACCACGCCCAACTCAACCGCCAGCTTGCGCGATTGCGGGTCCAGGTCCACACCGACCACTTCGCGGCACAGGCCGCTTTCACGCAGGCCCTTGGCGAAGGAGCCGCCGATCAACCCCAGGCCGACCACCACCAGGCGACCGATCATAGGCACAGCAGGTTGCAATGCAGTGACATCAACCACGAGCCAGAACCTTGGCCAACGCCTCCAGGAAGCGGGCGTTTTCTGCCGGCAGACCAATGGTGATACGCAGGTGATTCGGCATTCCGTAGTTGGCGGTCGGACGCACGATCACGCCTTCACGCAGCAAACCCTGGAATACCGGAGCCGCCACTTGGCCGAGGTCGACGCAGATGAAGTTGCCCTTGGACGGAATCCAGCCCAGGCCCAGCTCGCGGAAGCCGTCCTGCAACTGCAGCATGCCGGTTTCGTTGATGCGACGACCCTCTTCCAGGTACTCGGCATCCTTCACCGCCGCACAGGCCGCCGCCAGGGCGAGGCTGTTGACGTTGAACGGCTGGCGCACGCGGTTCAGCACATCGGCAACCACGGCCGTGGACAGGCCGTAGCCCACCCGCAGCGACGCCAGGCCGTATGCCTTGGAAAACGTGCGCGACACCAGCAGGTTCGGGTAGGCCGCCAGGAAGTCCAGGCCGTCCGGCAGGTCGCTGCCTTCGGCGTACTCGATGTAGGCCTCGTCCAGCACCACCAGCACCTGCTCAGGTACGTCCTGCAGGAAGTCGTCCAACGCCTGGGCGTCGAACCAGGTACCAGTCGGGTTGTTCGGGTTGGCAATGAACACCACACGGGTTTGCGCATCGATCGCCGCCAGCATGGCCGGCAGGTCATGCCCCCACTCTTTGGCTGGAACTACCTTTGCGTCGGCACCCACGGCCTGGGTCACGATCGGATAGACCGCAAACGCATGCTCGCTGAACACCGCATTCAAGCCCGGGGCTAGGTAAGCACGGCCGACCAGCTCAAGAATGTCGTTGGAGCCGTTGCCCAGGGTGACCTGGTTCAGCTCGACCCGGCACTTTTCAGCCAGCAGGGTCTTGAGCGCAAAGCCATTGCCATCCGGGTAACGGGTCAGCTCGGCCAACTCTTCACGGATCGCCGCCAACACTTTTGGGCTTGGGCCCAGCGGGTTTTCGTTACTGGCCAGCTTGACGATATTCGCCGGATCCAGGTTCAACTCACGCGCCAACTCGTCCACAGGCTTGCCCGGGACGTAAGGCGACAGTTGTTGCACGCCCGGCTGAGCCAGGGCGAGGAAGTTGCCACTCATGTTAAAGCCTCACAAAACCGCTTTCGGGTAAGAGCCCAGCACCTTGAGTGCCACGGCTTCCTGACTGATTTTCTCCAGCACACCCTTGACCAGTGGGTCGCGGTGATGGCCGATGAAGTCGATAAAGAACACGTAAGTCCATTTACCGCTGCGCGAAGGACGAGTCTCGATGCGCGTCAGGTCAATCCCGTTATCGTGGAACGGCACCAGCAGCTCATGCAGCGCGCCGGGCTTGTTGCTCATGGAGACGATGATGGACGTCTTGTCGTCGCCAGTCGGCGGCACTTCCTGGCTGCCGATCATCAGGAAGCGCGTGGAGTTGTCCGGGCGGTCCTCGATCTTTTCGGCCAGACGCATCAGGCCGTACAGGCCTGCCGCCATATCTCCGGCGATCGCCGCCGAATTCCACTCACCCTTGACCCGCTTGGCTGCCTCGGCGTTGCTGGACACTGCCACGCGCTCGACATTCGGGTAATGCGCATCCAGCCACTTGCGGCACTGGGCCAGGGACTGGGCGTGGGAGTAGATACGACTGATGCTGTCGGTCTTGGTGTTCTCGCCCACCAGCAGGTGGTGGTGGATACGCAGCTCAACCTCACCGCAGATCACCATGTCGTGCTCAAGAAAGCTGTCGAGGGTGTGGTTCACCGCGCCTTCGGTGGAGTTCTCCACCGGCACCACGCCAAAGTTCACCGCACCGGCTGCGACTTCACGGAACACTTCGTCAATCGCCGCCATCGGCTTGCTGATCACGGCGTGACCGAAATGCTTCATCGCGGCGGCTTGGGTGAAGGTGCCTTCCGGGCCGAGGTAAGCCACTTTCAGCGGCTGCTCCAGGGCCAGGCACGAGGACATGATCTCGCGGAACAACCGCGCCATCTCTTCGTTACCCAGCGGACCCTTGTTGCGCTCCATCACACGCTTAAGCACCTGGGCTTCACGCTCGGGACGGTAGAACACCGGCACTTCGCCTTCCGCCAGGGACGCCATCTTCACCCGCGCCACTTCCTGGGCACACCGCGCGCGCTCACTGATCAGTTCCAGGACTTTCTCGTCCAGGCTGTCAATGCGTACGCGCAGAGCCTTGAGTTCTTGCTCAGACATTAGCCGTGTTCCTTTTCGAACTCTGCCATGTAGGCAACCAGCGCATTGATCGCGTGGATGTCGACGGCGTTGTAGATGGAGGCGCGCATGCCACCGACCGAACGGTGACCCTTGAGGTTCAACAGACCACGCGCATCGGCACCGACCAGGAACGGCTTGTCCAGGCGGTCGTCAGCCAGGCGGAATGGCACGTTCATCCACGAGCGATCAGTCAGGTTGATCGGGTTGCTGTACAGGCCGCTGGCGTCGATGAAATCGTACAGGACGCGCTTCTTCTCTTCGTTCAGCTTGCCCATCGCGGCGACACCGCCCTGCTCTTTAAGCCACTCGAACACCAGGCCGGACAGGTACCAGGCGAAGGCCGGCGGAGTGTTGTACATCGAGCCGTTATCAGCTGCGACCTTGTAGTTGAGCATGGTCGGGCACAGCGAACGCGCGCGACCCAGCAGGTCTTCACGGATGATATTGACCAGGATACCGCTCGGGCCAATGTTCTTCTGCGCGCCAGCGTAGATCATGCCGTACTTCGACACGTCGATCGGGCGCGAGAGAATGTCCGAAGACATGTCGCACACCAACGGAACGTCGCCGACTTCCGGCACCCAGTCGAACTCCAGGCCGCCGATGGTTTCGTTGGCCACGTAGTGCACGTAGGCCGCATCCTTCGACAACTTCCACTCGTTCTGACCTGGAATCGCGAAGTAATCGTAAGGCTTGGCAGTGCCCGCCACGTTGACATTGCCGTAGCGGGAGGCCTCTTCAATGGCCTTCTGACCCCAGATACCGGTGTCGATGTAGTCGGCAGTGCCGTCTTCCGGCAGCAGGTTCAGCGGGATCTGGGCGAACTGCTGGCTGGCGCCGCCTTGCAGGAACAGCACTTTGTAGTTTGATGGGATGTCCAGCAAGTCGCGCAGATCCTGCTCAGCCTTGGTGGCGATTGATACAAACTCATCGCTGCGATGGCTCATTTCCATCACGGAGAGGCCTTTTCCATGCCAGTCGAGGAGTTCACCCTGCGCACGCTGCAGGACTGCTTCAGGAAGCGCCGCGGGACCGGCACAGAAGTTATAGGCTCTCTTGCTCACATCCAATCTCACTCTGATCTGGTGGGGCTGCAATCATGTTCGGCAACACGCTCTTATTGGAGCGGACCGTTGTGGGAGCTGGCTTGCCTGCGATGCCGGCACCTCGGTATTTCAGTGATACCGCGGTGATGCCATCGCAGGCAAGCCAGCTCCCACATGTTTCAAAGGGGACAAACAACAAGGGGGCGAATCTTCATCCGCCCCCTGTGTGTCCGCTTATTCCTGCGGTTCTTCTTCGTCTGCGGCAGCATCGAGGGTTGGCTCGTCGACGTTGTCATCGCCTGCTGCGATCACCTCGCCATCGAATACCGCACCTTCTTCGCCTTCCAGCTCCTCACCTTCGACTTCCGATGGTTCCTGGACACGCTCCAGGCCTACCAGCGTCTCGTCGCTGGCCAGCTTGATCAGCGTTACGCCCTGGGTGTTACGGCCCAGGCTCGACACTTCAGCCACACGGGTACGTACCAGGGTGCCCTGGTCGGAAATCAGCATGATCTCCTCGCCATCGAGCACCTGGACCGCGCCGACCAGACGGCCGTTGCGATCGTTGCTGACCATGGCGATCACGCCCTGACCGCCACGCTTGTACTCTGGGAACTCGCTGATAGCGGTGCGCTTGCCGTAGCCACGCGCCGAGGCGGTGAGGATCTGGCTGCCTTCTTCCGGGATCAGCATCGAAATCAGCTTCTGCCCTTCTGGCAGGCGCATGCCGCGCACACCGCGGGCGGTACGGCCCATGGCGCGAACGTCGGATTCCTTGAAGCGCGTCACCTTGCCACCGTCGGAGAACAGCATGACCTCACGCTCGCCATCGGTGATGGCAGCCGAGATCAGCACGTCGCCTTCGTCCAGCTCCAGGGCGATCAGGCCCACGCTGCGTTGACGGCTGAAGGATTCCAGCGGGGTCTTCTTCACGGTGCCTTTGGCGGTGGCCATGAAGATGAAGTGACCTTCGGTGTATTCCTCGACCGGCAGCATGGTGGTGATGTACTCATCACTGTCCAGCGGCAGCAGGTTGACCAGTGGGCGACCACGGGCGGCACGGGAGGCTTCCGGGATTTCGTAGGTTTTCAGCCAGTACACCTTGCCCTTGCTGGAGAACAGCAGCAGCGTGGTGTGGCTGTTGGCGACCAGCAGGTGAGCGATGTAGTCCTCATCCTTGACGCCGGTAGCCGACTTGCCTTTACCACCACGACGCTGGGCCTGGTACGCAGCCAGCGGCTGGGTCTTGGCGTAGCCACCGTGGGAGATGGTCACCACACGCTCTTCTTCCGGGATCATGTCACCCAGGGTCAGGTCGAGGCGCGCATCGAGGATTTCGGTGCGGCGCACGTCGCCGTATTCGGCACGGATCACTTCCAGTTCTTCGCGGATCACTTCCATCAGGCGCACGGCGCTGCTGAGGATGCGGATCAACTCGCCGATCTGGTTGAGGATCTCCTGGTACTCGGCCAGCAGCTTCTCGTGCTCCAGGCCGGTCAGGCGGTGCAGGCGCAGCTCCAAGATGGCCTGGGCCTGCTCTGGCGACAGGAAGTACTTGCCTTCACGCAGGCCGTATTGCGGGTCCAGGGTCTCTGGACGGCACGAATCGGCGCCGGCACGTTCAACCATGGCCACCACGGCACTGGATTCCCAAGGGGTGCTGATCAGCGCTTCCTTGGCTTCCGACGGCGTTGGCGAGGCCTTGATCAGGGCGATCACCGGGTCGATGTTCGACAGCGCAACCGCCTGGCCTTCCAGGATGTGGCCGCGTTCGCGGGCCTTGCGCAGTTCGAACACGGTGCGGCGGGTGACCACTTCGCGACGGTGACGCACGAAGGCTTCGAGCAGATCCTTGAGGTTCAGGATGCGCGGGCGGCCGTCGATCAGGGCAACCACGTTGATACCAAACACGCTTTGCAGCTGGGTCTGGGCGTAGAGGTTGTTGAGGATCACCTCAGGCACTTCGCCACGACGCAGCTCGATCACCACGCGCATACCGTCTTTGTCAGACTCGTCGCGCAGTTCGGTGATGCCTTCGAGCTTCTTCTCTTTAACCAGCTCGGCGATCTTCTCGATCAAACGCGCCTTGTTCAACTGGTAAGGAAGTTCGGTGATGACGATCTGCTGGCGGCCACCGACCTTGTCGATGTCTTCGATGATCGAGCGGGCACGCATGTAAATACGACCGCGACCGGTGCGGTAGGCTTCGATGATGCCGGCACGACCGTTGATGATCGCGGCGGTCGGGAAGTCCGGACCGGGGATGTATTGCATCAGCTCATCGACGGTCAGCTCAGGGTTGTCGATGAGGGCCAGGCAACCGTCGATGACTTCACCGAGGTTGTGTGGCGGGATGTTGGTGGCCATGCCCACGGCGATACCGCTGGAGCCGTTGACCAGCAGGTTGGGAATCTTGGTCGGCATGACGGCCGGGATCATTTCGGTGCCGTCGTAGTTCGGCACCCAGTCCACGGTTTCTTTGTGCAGGTCGGCCAGCAGCTCGTGCGCCAGCTTGGTCATGCGCACTTCGGTGTATCGCATGGCCGCGGCGTTGTCGCCGTCGACCGAACCGAAGTTGCCCTGGCCGTCTACCAGCAGGTAGCGCAGGGAAAACGGCTGGGCCATCCGAACGATGGTGTCGTACACCGCAGTGTCGCCGTGAGGGTGATACTTACCGATCACGTCACCGACAACACGGGCAGATTTCTTGTACGGCTTGTTCCAGTCGTTACCCAGCTCGCTCATCGCGAACAGCACACGCCGGTGCACGGGCTTCAAGCCATCGCGCGCATCAGGCAGTGCCCGACCGACAATTACGCTCATTGCGTAGTCGAGGTAGGACTGTTTCAGCTCGTCTTCGATATTGACCGGGAGGATTTCTTTGGCCAGTTCGCCCATGAGAAGCCTGATTCCTTTTTCGGGTGAAACCTCGTCACATCCATATGGGACGAACGAAGCTCGCCGCTGCCGGCAAGTGCCTGACAACGACTTACGACAAATCAACGAGTTATGACACGGATCTGCACGTTATAGGCAGCCCCTCGGGGCAACCCTGGAAACCGCCGGATGTTATCACAATCGCCGCCACGCACCTATCCCCCTGATGCGCATGGAGCATAGTTAGTTGACGGATGACAGGCTTGAGGGGGACGAGAGGGGCTCAGAGGCGAATTCGCGGTATTTTTTGGGGCTGGATCCAAAGGTTTTGTTGACGCTGGCGGTCAATCGCTGGCAAGCCAGCTCCTACAGGTTGTTCTGTGAACACATTTCGTGTGGGAGCTGGCTTGCCTGCGATGGCGACTCCACAGGCGCCACACCCCTCAATGCAACCGCTTACGGCACATCAACTTCGCCAACTTCGCCGTATCCGGCCGCTCGACAATGCCCTTTTCCGTCACGATCACGTCAATCAAGTCAGCCGGCGTTACATCAAACACCGGATTGAAGGCCTCCACGTCCAATCGCTGCCCGACAATGTCCAGCAACTCCCCCGAACCCCGCTCTTCCAGCGCAACGTCATCGCCAGTGGCCATCATCAGGTCCAGCGTGGAACTCGGCGCCACTACCATAAAGCGCACACCGTGGTGCATGGCGCACACCGCCAGCTGGTAGGTGCCGATCTTGCTGATCACATCACCATTGGCCGCTATGCAGTCGGCGCCGACAATCACCCAGGTCACGCCTTTGGTCTTGAGGATATGCGCACCGGCCGAATCGGCATTCACCGTCACCGGGATGCCCTCGCCCGTCAGCTCCCAGGCCGTCAGCCGCGAGCCTTGCAGCCACGGCCGGGTCTCGTTGACATACACCTGCTCGACCATACCTTCCAGGTAAGCCGCACGAATCACCCCGAGCGCCGTACCCACACCACCCGTCGCCAGGGCACCGGCGTTGCCGTGGGTGAGGATCGCCTGGGCATTGCCCTGGTGCTTGCGGATCAGCTCGACGCCCAGTTGGGCCATGGTCAGGTTGGCTTCCCGATCACTTTCATGGATCGCAATGGCCTCGGCTTCCAACACCGCCAGCGGGTCGGCGTGCTTTTTGACCCGGTCCAGGCGGTCGCGCATGCGCTTCAACGCCCAGAACAGGTTCGACGCGGTAGGTCGGGCATCAGCCAACAGTGCGTAGTCTTCTTCCCAGGCAGCCTGCCAGTCGCCGCCCTCGGCGATCCGCGCACGCGCAGCGAGCACCAGGCCATAGGCGGCGCTGATGCCGATGGCCGGCGCACCGCGCACCACCATCGCGCGAATGGCCGCAGCCACCTCGTCGGCCGAGGTGCAGGTCACCCAGCGCTCAACGGCCGGCAAGGCACGCTGATCGAGCAGGTGCAGTGCGCCATCACGCCAATCGATGGCCTTCACCTTCTCCGCTGCCAACAGTCGATCGCGCATCCCTTACCCCGCACTCATGAACAAAGCCGCCGATTATAGCGATCCGCCAGCGGGGACGCTCGGGTATACTTCGCCCTTCTTTTATAGCTGCCTGGGAAGAAGCCCGCGATGACCGCCACTGCCGCCCCGCTTGACTTGGTATTGCTGCCGACCTGGCTGGTGCCCGTCGAACCTGCCGGCGTGGTGCTCAAGGAGCATGCCCTGGGCATCCGGGACGGGCGCATTGCCTTTATCGGGCCACGGGCCGCTGCCTTGAAGCTCGCGGCCAGCGAAGTCCGCGAGCTGCCGGGCATGCTGCTCAGCCCCGGCCTGGTCAACGCCCATGGCCACGCGGCGATGAGCCTGTTTCGCGGCCTGGCCGACGACCTGCCGCTGATGACCTGGCTGGAAAAGCACATTTGGCCCGCCGAGGCCAAATGGGTCGACGAAGCCTTCGTGCGCGACGGCACCGACCTGGCCATCGCCGAGCAACTCAAGGGCGGCATCACCTGCTTCTCCGACATGTACTTCTACCCCAAGGTTGCCAGCGACTGCGTGCACAACAGTGGCATCCGCGCCCAGATCGCATTCCCGATCCTCGATTTCCCGATCCCGGGCGCCAGCACCGCCGATGAGGCCATTCGCCAGGGTGTCGAGCTGTTCGGCGACCTCAAGCACCACCCGCGCATCAAAATCGTGTTCGGCCCCCATGCCCCGTACACCGTGTGCGATGAAAACCTGGAAAAGATCCGGGTCATGGCCGAAGAGCTGGACGCGTCGATCCATATGCACGTTCACGAAACCGCCTTCGAAGTGCAGCAAGCTGTCGAACAGACCGGCGAGCGCCCACTGGCGCGCCTGGGTCGGCTCGGCCTGCTCGGCCCACGCTTCCAGGCCGTTCACATGACCCAAATCAGCGAGGACGACCTGGCTTTGCTGGTAGAAAGCAACACCAGCATCATCCATTGCCCGGAATCGAACCTGAAACTGGCCAGCGGCTTTTGCCCGGTGGAGCGTCTGTGGCAGGCTGGCGTGAATGTGGCCATCGGCACCGACGGCGCAGCCAGCAACAATGACCTGGATTTGCTGGGCGAAACCCGTACCGCCGCAATGCTGGCCAAAGCCGTCGCCGGCTCGGCCACCGCCCTGGATGCCCATCGCGCCCTGCGTATGGCCACCCTCAACGGCGCGCGGGCCATGGGCCTGGAGAGCGAGATCGGCTCGCTGGAAGTGGGCAAGGCCGCCGACATCGTCGCCTTCGACCTGTCGGGGCTGGCGCAACAACCGATCTACGATCCGGTCTCACAGCTTATATATGCCACCGGACGCGATTGCGTGAAACACCTTTGGGTCGCCGGCAAGCAGTTGCTCGACGACCTGCAATTGACCCGCATGGATGAACAACAGTTGACCGCCACGGCCATCGCCTGGGGCCAACGCATCAGCGGGCACAGCGAATAACGAAGGTTTTGAACCCACGGGTTCAGGACTGACCAAACGATTTATCAGGTTTAGAGGATTCACCATGAGCAACGTCGACCACGCCGAAATCGCCAAATTCGAAGCCCTGGCCCACCGCTGGTGGGACCGCGAGAGCGAGTTCAAGCCGCTGCACGACATCAACCCGCTGCGCGTCAACTGGATTGACGAACGCGTCAACCTGGCCGGCAAGAAGGTACTGGACGTCGGTTGCGGTGGCGGCATCCTCAGCGAAGCCATGGCCCAGCGCGGCGCCACCGTCATGGGCATCGACATGGGCGAGGCGCCGCTGGCCGTGGCCCAGCTGCACCAATTGGAATCCGGCGTGAGCGTCGAGTACCGCCAGATCACAGCCGAAGCCCTGGCCGAAGAAATGCCCGAGCAGTTCGACGTGGTCACCTGCCTGGAAATGCTCGAACACGTACCGGACCCGTCCTCGGTGATCCGCGCCTGCTTCCGCATGGTCAAGCCAGGTGGCCAGGTGTTCTTCTCCACCATCAACCGCAACCCCAAGGCCTACCTGTTCGCGATCATCGGCGCCGAATACATCATGAAGCTGCTGCCGCGCGGCACCCATGACTTCAAGAAATTCATCCGCCCGTCCGAGCTGGGTGCCTGGAGCCGCCAGGCCGGCCTGACCGTCAAGGACATCATCGGCCTGACCTACAACCCGCTGACCAAGCACTACAAGCTGGCCAACGATGTGGACGTCAACTACATGATCCAGACCCTGCGCGAGGAGTGAGCCTGTGAAGTTGCGAGCCGTACTCTTCGACATGGATGGCACCCTGCTGGACACCGCGCCGGACTTCATCGCCATCTGCCAGGCCATGCGCACCGACCGCGGCCTTGAGCCGATCAACCCACAGCACATCCGCGATGAAATTTCCGGCGGTGCACGGGCGATGGTCGCCGTGACCTTCTCGATGGACCCCGAATCCCCAGGCTTTGAAGAACTGCGCCAGGAGTTTCTGGAGCGCTACCTGAAAGGCTGCGCGATCCACAGCAAACTGTTCGACGGCATGGCCGAGCTGCTGGAAGACATCGAGAAGTCCAAGCTGGTGTGGGGCGTGGTCACCAACAAGCCGCTGCGGTTTGCCGAGCCGATCATGCAGCAACTGGGCCTGGCCGAGCGCTCGGCGCTGCTGATCTGCCCGGACCATGTGAAAAACAGCAAGCCGGACCCGGAGCCGCTGATCCTGGCGTGCAAGATGCTCGACCTGGACCCGGCCAGCGTGCTGTTCGTGGGCGATGACCTGCGCGATATCGAATCCGGCCGCGACGCTGGCACGCGCACCGCCGCGGTCACTTTTGGCTACATCCACCCGGACGACAACCCGCGCAACTGGGGTGCCGACGTGGTGGTGGACCACCCACTGGAACTGCGCAAGGTGCTGGATAACGCACTGTGCAGTTGCTGATTGTTCACAAATCTCAAAAACACTGATGTCGATGTAGGAGCTGGCTTGCCGGCGATGGCGGTCTGTCAGCCAACACTTTTGGTGACAGGTACTCCGTCATCGCCGGCAAGCCAGCTCCTACAGGAAATGGATTCCATGTTGAGAGGTGTATTGCCTTGAACTCTGCCGAGGATGCTTATGTTTGATTACTCCGCACGCCCAGAATTGCTCAAAGGCCGGGTGATCCTGGTGACCGGTGCCGGTCGCGGGATCGGCGCGGCCGCCGCGAAAACCTACGCCGCCCACGGCGCCACCGTGCTGCTGCTGGGCAAGACCGAAGCCAACCTGGCCCAGGTATACGACGAGATCGAAGCCGCAGGCCAGCCACAGCCAGTGGTGATCCCGTTCAACCTGGAAACCGCCCTGCCCCATCAATACGATGAGCTGGCCGCGATGATCGAGAAAGAGTTCGGCCACCTCGACGGCCTGCTGCACAACGCCTCGATCATCGGCCCGCGCACGCCGATCGAGCAGTTGTCCGGTGAGAACTTCATGCGGGTGATGCACGTGAACGTCAACGCGATGTTCATGCTGACCAGCACCTTGCTGCCGCTGCTCAAGCTGTCCCAGGATGCTTCGGTGGTGTTCACTTCCAGCAGCGTCGGGCGTAAGGGTCGGGCGTATTGGGGGGCTTACGGGGTGTCGAAGTTTGCCACCGAAGGCCTGATGCAAACCCTGGCCGATGAGTTGGACACAGTCGCACCGGTACGGGCCAACAGCATCAACCCGGGCGCCACGCGCACCAGCATGCGGGCCCAGGCCTACCCTGGGGAAAACCCGACGGACAACCCGACACCGGAAGAGATCATGCCGGTGTACCTGTACCTGATGGGGCCGGACAGTACCGGCATCAATGGGCAGGCGTTTGACGCGCAGTAACACCTGACACCACGCAAAACAAAATGTGGGAGCTGGTCTGTGTGGGAGCTGGCTTGCCTGCGATGGCATCACCGCGGTGTACCTGATACACCGAGGCGATGCTATCGCAGGCAAGCCAGCTCCCACACAAGCCGGGCTCCCACATTGGTTTGTAGCTTAGTTTTTCACCACTTCTTCAAGGGTGAATCGGCCCAGTGGGTTCTGCAGGAAGTTGCTCACGTTCTTGCGTGAGATGTTGATGTACGGGCTGTAGTACAAGTCGATCCAGTTAACGTCCTGTTTCGCCAGCTTCTGCAGTTCGACATACATCTGCTCACGCTTGGCCGGGTCCGCCTCGATCCGCGCCTGCGCCACCAGCGCCTTGACCTTGTCGTTCTTGTAGCGGGTCATGTAGTTCTGGTTGGTGTCGTGGCCCAGCACGAAGGTGGTCTTCTGGTCCGGATCGAGGATGTCGTTGGTCCAGTACATCACCGAAATATCGTACTCACCGTCCACCAGCATCTGCCAGCTCTGGGTCGGGTCGACCTTCTGCAGGTTGGCAGTCACGCCGACCTTGGCCAGTTGGTCCTTGATGATCACCGCAATCTGCTCGTCGGCTTCGTTGCCGGCGTTGACCACGTAGTTGAGCTTCAAGTCCTTGGCACCGGCTTGTTCCAGCAGCTTCTTGGCAGCAGTCGGGTCGTACGGGCGCTGCAGGTTGTTGGCGTAGTGGTACAGCGAACCCTTTGGAATGTAGGAATACGCCACGGTGCCCTGACCGTAAGTCGCGGTCTTGACCAGCGACTGCTTGTCGATGGCCATGTCCAGCGCTTCACGCACTTCCTGCTTGGCCAGCAGACCGTGGGCGTGGTTGATCAGCAGGTGATCTTCGCGGGTGGACGGGTCGGCGTGGATGACCACGTTCTTGTCTTTCTTCAGCTCTTCAACGCGGGAGAACGGTACGAAGATCGCCGTGTCCAGCTCATTGTTCTGCACCATGCGCATGCGGGTGTTGTCATCGGTGACGGACACCCATTCCACGCCATCCAGGCTCACGTTCTTGGCCTGCCAGAAGTTCGGATTTTTCTTGAGGATCACACGATCGCCCTTGCGCCATTCATCCACGGTAAACGCGCCGGAGGTCACCGGATTTTCCGAGTAGGCGTCTTCACCCATTTTGGTCATGGCTTTTTCCGACAGGATCGACACCGTCGGCGACGCCAGTTGCGAGAGGAAGGCTACAGCCGGAGTCTTCAGCGTGACCACCAGGGTTTTCGGGTCTGACGCCTTGGCCGTATTGATCAAATTGAACGGGTCGGCCCACAGCGACGCCTTGTTGTCGCGGATACGCAGCAAGCTGAACGCTGCGTCATCGGCGGTGATCGCCGAACCATCCGAGAACTTCGCATCACGCAGCTTGAAGGTGTAGGTCAGGCCATCCTTGGAGATCTCCCAGCTTTCGGCCAGGCCCGGCTCCATCTTGGTGCCCAGGTTATCCACGCGTACCAGGGTGTCGTAGACGTTGGCGAACACCCAGGTGTCGCGGTTTTGCGCGCTTTTGATCGGGTCGAACGTGGTGCTGTCTTCACGGCAACCAATGGTCAGTACGCCAGCGGCGTGTGCCAGCCCGGCAGTGAGGGACCATGCAGTCAATGTAGCGGCGGCGAGCAATTTCAAATGGCGCGATTGCATATCACAACTCCTTGTTAATGAATGGCAGAGGGTTAGAGCAACGGTTCTTCAAGCACGCAACTGTACCGATGCTCGTGCAGGAAATGGGTAGGCGGCAACACCACGGAACACATCGTCCGGGCATGCCGGCAACGGGGGTGAAAGGCGCAGCCTGTGGGCAAATTCAGTGGGCTGGGTGGCTCACCCGGCAAGGGTTCGGCAGGCAACGGCCGATGCGGATCGATCTCGGGAATCGCCTCGATCAACGCGGCGGTATAGGGATGACGCGGCGCCGTGAACACCGCCTCCACCGGCCCCTCCTCGACGATCTTACCGAGGTACATCACCGCCACGCGGTCGCACAGGCGCCGCACGATGGCCAGGTCGTGGGCAATAAACAGGATCGCCAGGTTCATGCGCTGTTGCAGTTCCAGCAACAGGTTGATGATCTGGCCCTGGATCGACACATCCAGCGCCGCCACGCATTCGTCGGCAATGATCAGGCGCGGCTCCACTGCCAGCGCCCGGGCGATACCCACGCGCTGGCACTGGCCGCCGCTGAGGGAGCCAGGCTTGCGGCTGGCCAATTCGGGGCGCAGGCCAACCAGGTCAAGCAGCTCATTCACGCGTGTTGGGATCTGCCCTGGCGCGACTTTGCGTTGCACCCGCAGCACCTCGGCAATGGTTTCGCCGATGGTATGGCGCGGGTTCAGCGCGGCGTACGGGTCCTGGAAGATCATCGCGGTTTCATGGCGCAGGCGGGCGATGTCGATGGCGCTGCCATGGGCCATGTCGATGCCATCAAACAAGACCTGGCCGGCGCTGATGGGGTTGAGGTGCAGGATCGCCCGGCCCAGGGTGCTTTTGCCGCTGCCGGACTCGCCCACCAGCCCGAGGGTTTCGCCCGCCGCCAGGTTCAGCGACACGCCATTGACCGCCCTCACCCACTGCTTGTTCAGGCCGAACACGCCCGTGCCGGACGCAGCAAACTTCACCTCAAGGTCCTTGATCTGCAACAAGCTCATGGCTGGCCTCCCAGGGGATAGTGGCACGCCACCCGCGCACCTTCTGGCAACACGCGGGTACACAACGCGCCGACCTGCGGGCAACGCGGGTTGAAGCGGCACCCCGAGGGCAAGGCATCGAGCAACGGCGGTTGACCGGCGATGGTGCGCAGCAAGGCGTGACCGCTGCTATGGGCGGGCTGGCAGTCGATCAAACCCGCTGTGTACGGATGTTGCGGATGAGCCAGCACTTCGTATTTGCTGCCGTGCTCGCACAAGCGCCCGGCGTACATCACCGCGATGGTGTCACAGGTTTGTGCCACCACGCCCAGGTCGTGGGTGATCATGATGATCGACAGGCCGCGCTCGTCACGCAGCGCCAGCAACAACCGCAAAATCTGCGCCTGCACGGTGACGTCCAGGGCCGTGGTCGGTTCATCGGCGATCAGCACTTTCGGGTTGCAGCCCAGCGCCACCGCGATCATCGCGCGCTGGCGCATGCCGCCGGAAAACTCGTGGGGGTAGTTGTCGACGCGGGCCTGGGGGTCGGGAATGCCGACCTGACGCAGCACCTCGATGGCCTGCCGGCGTGCGTCTTTTTTCGAGGCGCCTTGATGCAGGCGGATGCCCTCGGCGATCTGCTCGCCGATGCGCATCAACGGGTCCAGGTGGCTGCTGGGGTTCTGGAAGATCATGCCCAATTGCCCGCCCCGCACGGCGCGCATACCGGCATCATCCAGTTGCAGCAGGTCCTGGCCGGCCAGGCGCACCGAACCGCCTTGCACGCGCAGGTTGGGCGACGGCAGCAGGCGCATCAGCCCACGGCAGGCCATGGTCTTGCCCGAGCCGCTCTCGCCCACCAGGCCGAGGATTTCACCTTCGCCCAGGTCGAACGACACGCGCTCGACCAGGGTGACATCACGCCCGGCGTTATGGGCAATCACACTGAGGTCGCGCACTTGCAGCAGGCTCATGAGCGATCTCCCAATACCTGCGCCACACCGTCAGCCAGCAGGCTGAAGCCCATGGCCAGGGTCACGATGGCCAGGCCGGGAAAGGTGCAGATCCACCACGCAGTGGTGATGAAGGCTTGCCCTTCAGCCACCATGGTTCCCCACTCAGCGGTCGGTGGTTGCACGCCCAGGCCCAGGTAGCTGACGGCAGCGCCATTGAGCAGCACCAGCACGGCGTCCGACATGGAAAACACGATCGAGCCAAACATCGCGTTGGGCAGCAAATGCCGAAACAGAATGCGCCCATGGCCAAAGCCCAGGCTCTTGGCCGCCAGGGCGAAGTCGCTTTCCTTGAGCACCAGGATCTGCGAGCGAATCAGCCGCGCGTAAGACACCCAGCCCACCAGCGCCATGGCGATGTAGAAGCTCTTCAAGCCCGGCCCCAGGATGGCCATGATCGCCAGCATCAGCACCAGGAAGGGAAAGGCCAGGATCACGTCGATCACGCGCATGCAAAAGCTGTCGAAGCGCCCGCCGATGTAACCGGACACCGCGCCGACGAAGGTGCCGATCATGAACGGGAAGATCACGCCGACAATGGCCAGTTGCAGGTCGATGCGCGCGCCCCAAATTACCCTCGACAGAATGTCGCGGCCGTAGTTATCCGTACCGAACGGATGGGCCAGGCTCGGCCCGAGCAAACTGATGTCCGTGTTCTGTGCTATCGGGTCATAAGGTGCAATCCACGGGGCGAACAGCGCCAGCCCCAACCACGCCAGCAGAATCAGCAACCCCCACGCGGCCGTCAGGCGGCCATTGCGAAAACCGAAACGCAAGCGCAGGCGCCAGGGTGCAATCAACGGGCGGCTGCTCATTGCATTTTCACCCGTGGGTCGAGGGTTACGGTGACCACGTCAGCGATGAAGTTGACCAGCACCGTGGCACACGCCAGCACCATGGCCACGCCCTGCACCACCATGTAGTCGCGGGTAAAGATGCCGCGCACCAGCAATTGGCCGATGCCGGGAATGGCGAACAGGCTTTCGATGACCACGGTGCCGCTGATCAGCCAGCCGATATTCACCGCCAGCAGGTTGACCGCCGGCACCAGGGAATTGGGCAGCACATGCCGACGAAACACCGCGGCTTCCGACAACCCACGGGCCCGGGCCGCCGTGACATGGTCGGCCTGCAACTCCATCAGCATGCTTGCGCGCAGGTTGCGCACCAGCACCGCCGACAGCGCCAGGGCGATGGTCAGACATGGCAGCACCATGTGGTGGGCCTTGTCGAGCCAGGTGCGACCGTAACCAGACACCGGAAACAAGCCCCACTGCACACTCAGCAACAAAATCAGCATCAAGCCCAGCCAGAACGCCGGCATGCCCAGCCCGACCGTGGTGAACACGCGGATCAGGTTGTCCGCCCAGCCACCTTTATTGCGTGCCGCCAGAGTCGCCAGCGGCAGCGCAATCAACAGCGCCAGCACCACACTGCCGAGCACCAGCACCAGGGTGGGTTCGATGCGCGTGACGATCAGCTTCAAAGCATCGACCTTGTACAACAGGGATTGGCCAAGGTCGCCCTTGAGCAGGTTCTTGAGGAAGTAGAAATATTGCAGCCACAACGGCTGATCCAGGCCGTACTGGGCGCGAATCTTCAGCAAGGCATCCGGCGTGCTGCGCGAGCCGAGCAACGCGCGCGCCGGGTCGCCCGGGATCGAGCGCACCAGCACAAAGGTGATCAGGCTGATGCCAAACAGCACCGGCAGCAATTGCAGCGGCCGGGACAGCACAAAACGGTAACGCGCCAGGTTCATCCGTCAGCCCCGGTGACGAGCGAGGAAGTCCAGCAGCACTGGAAAGTACGCCTGGGGCTCTTCATAAAAAGGCATGTGGCTGCTGTTGGGGAACACGTGCAACTCCGCGTGTCTGGCCGCGAGCTTCATGCGGTGGGCGCAGGCCGGGGTGAGTTCGTCGTGCTGGCCGGTGGTGATCAGGATCGGCATCCGGAACTCGCCCATCTCCCTGATGCGGTTCCAGTCCTTGAGGTTGCCGATGTAGAGGAATTCGTTGGGGCCTTGCATGGCCTCGTAAGGGCCCATGTTCCAGTCGCCCAGGGAGCGTTTAACCGGCTCCGGCCATTCGTCCAGGCGGCATACGTGGCGGTAGTTGAGCAAGGTGATTGCGGCCTGGTACTGCGGGTGATCCAGGGTGCCCATGGCTTCGTGGCGCTGCATCATGGCCACGGTTTCGCTGCCGAGGGCGCCGCGCAGGCGTTCAAGTTCCTGGGACAGGTGCGGAATGTCGCCGACGGTGTTTTCGAGGATCAGGCTTTTCAGCGCGTCTGGGTAATAAATGGCGTACTCGATGCCGAGCCAGCCGCCCCAGGAATGCCCCAGCAGGTGCACGCGGCCCAGGCCCAGGGCTTGGCGTACGGTTTCGACTTCTTCGACATAACGGCGGATATCCCACAACGAAACGTCGGTCGGTCTGGCTGAAGCGCCCGTGCCAAGCTGGTCGAATGCAACCACTCGCAGGTTATGGTCCTTGAGCCAGCCATGGGCGTCGCGCAAGTAGTCACACGGCAGGCCCGGGCCGCCGTTGAGACACAAGAGCACCTCATCGCCTTCGCCAAAGCTGTAGACCACGAGGTTATGGCCGTCGACTTGCACGTTGTACTGCTGGTCGGGGGCAATTTCACGCCACATGCATACATTCCTTGTGTTGTATCGGCCTGGCAGGTAGCGGCCGTTTATCAGGCCAACACTACCGAGGATGCCGTGCGTCCATAACCTAGTATTTCTTATAGGTTTGGCCTGGCAGTCCTTCGCCGGGGCGTGGCATTCTACTTGCCGCAAGTCGAGATTCAAATGAATTCGGGAGCAGAACGGATGCTGGCCAAGCTTACTGCCTTCAACAATCGTCTGATGCCGGGCAGGAGCCTGGACGAGCAGATGGACAATACGTTTATTCTCGCCCAGCAACTGGGCTTCGATGCACTGGTGTACGACTACACCCCGGTGCCCATCGACCAGGATGGCTCACTCATCACGCCGTCGGTGCTGGAGCTGCGCAACACCCCGTCGGACTGGCACGCCTTGTGGTGCAGCGAAGGGTTCTACCAGATCGACCCGGTTCAGCACCTGGCCCTTAGCACGGTATCGCCGTTTGTCTGGTCCTATGAGGCCAAGGCCGAGACCGCGCTGCAAAAGATCATCGACCCTTGCCATGCCCCGGTGTCGTCCTACCTGCACGAGCGCCAGCTCACCTGTGGCGTCAGTGTGCCCATCCACCTGCCCCGTGGCGGCTTCGCCTCGCTGACCGGCCTGCGCACCGGCAAGGCGCGCACCGTATTGCAGGATGCCCAGCAGACCCTGGCGGATTTCAGCCTGATTACCCATGCGTTGCAGGAAGCGGCTTACCCGCTGTTCAGCAAAGAGCTACGCACCTACCCGCACATTCACCTGACCAAGCGCGAACGCGAATGCCTGAAATGGGCCGCCGACGGCCTGACCGCCGCTGAAATCGCCACGCAACTGAGCCGGTCATTGGCGGTGGTGACCCTGCACCTGGCTTCGGCGATGCACAAGCTGGGGGCCAAGAACCGCGTGCAAGCGGTGGTGCGCGCCACCCATTACCGCCTGCTGGAAGACTGACCCTTCGGCAAAACCTAGCTGTTTTGCTAGTTACCTAAACCTGCCCTGCCGACTATGGTGTCCCTGATCCTTTTTTTAAGAGCAGGGTACGAAATGGAATTCATCGAGAAAATCCGCGAAGGCTTTGCGGCCTTCGGCGCCTACCAGACCTGGTATCGCGTCACCGGCGACCTGACCACCGGCCGTACACCGTTGGTGATCATTCACGGCGGCCCCGGCTGCACCCATGACTACGTCGATGCCTTCAAGGACGTCGCCGCCAGCGGCCATGCGGTGATTCACTACGACCAAATCGGCAATGGCCGCTCCACCCACTTGCCCGACAAAGACCCGTCTTTCTGGACCATCGGCCTGTTCCTCGAAGAGCTGAACAACTTGCTGGACCACCTGCAAATCAGCGACAACTACGCGATCCTCGGGCAATCCTGGGGCGGCATGCTCGGCAGCGAACACGCCATCCTGCAACCCAAGGGCCTGCGCGCATTCATCCCGGCCAACTCGCCGACCTGCATGCGCACCTGGGTCAGCGAAGCCAACCGCCTGCGCCAGTTGCTGCCCGAAGGCGTACATGAAACCCTGCTCAAGCACGAAGCGGCCGGCACCTACAGCGACCCCGAGTACCAGGCGGCCTCACGGATTTTCTACGACCAGCATGTGTGCCGGGTCAACCCGTGGCCGGAAGAAGTGGCGCGCACCTTCGCCCAGGTCGATGCCGACCCAACGGTGTACCACGCCATGAGCGGCCCCACCGAGTTCCACGTGATCGGCAGCTTGAAGGACTGGAATGTGATAGGCCGGCTGTCGGCGATCAAGGTGCCGACCCTGGTGATCTCCGGCCGTCACGACGAAGCCACACCGCTGGTGGTCAAGCCATTCCTGGATGAGATCGAGGATGTACGCTGGGCGCTGTTCGAAGACTCGAGCCACATGCCCCACGTGGAAGAACGCCAGGCGTGCATGGGCACGGTGGTGAAGTTTCTGGATGAGGCGTGCTCGGTGCCGTACCCAAAGCTTAAAGCTGGTTAAGGCAATGTGGGAGCTGGCTTGCCTGCGATGACTGGGGTGAATTCACCGCCGCTATCGCAGGCAAGCCAGCTCCCACATGGGCTTCTCAATCGGCTTTAGACTTCGGTGGTTTCAGGTTTCGCCGTCTTCCTTGATACATCGGCCACCAACGGAATCTCCTTGCCCTCGGCGTCAAACAACTTGCCGCCACTGAAGTAGTCCCCATCGCGCAGTTCCGACACATCGCGGAAGCACAAGCTGCGCTCGGTCCCCGCCACGAACACTGACTGCTGGTCCGAGTTGCCGGCCGTGAAGTGATTGAACGCCAGGTTCAGCAGGATAGCCATGATCGCCGACGAGCTGATGCCCGAGTGGAAAATCGTCGCGAACCAGCTCGGGAAGTGGTCATAGAAGCTCGGCGCAGCGATGGGGATCATGCCGAAACCGATGGAAGTGGCCACAATGATCAGGTTCATGTTGTTGCGATAATCCACCTTGGACAAGGTGCGGATACCACTCGCCGCCACGGTGCCGAACAGCACGATCCCGGCACCGCCCAGCACCGACGTCGGCACCGCCGCAATCACCCGCCCCATGAAGGGCAGCAAGCCGAGCACCACCAGGAACACCCCGCCGGTGGCCACCACAAAACGGCTCTTCACGCCGGTCACCGCCACCAGGCCTACGTTCTGGGCGAATGCGCTTTGGGTGAACGAACCGAAGATCGGCGCGAACATGCTCGACAGCATGTCGGCGCGCAAGCCATTGCCCAGGCGTTTGGAGTCGACCTTGGTGTCGATGATTTCACCGACGGCCAGGATGTCGGCCGAGGTTTCCACCAGGGTCACCATCACCACGATGCACATGGAAATGATCGCCGCCACGTGGAAGGTTGGCATGCCGAAATGGAATGGCGCAGGGAAACCGAACATCGGCCCCTGGGCCACACCGGAGAAGTCGGCCATGCCCAGGAATACCGCGATCACCGTACCAATCACCATCGCCAGCAGGATCGACAATCGCGAGATGGTCGCGCTGCCGATCTTGCTCAGCAGCAGCACCAACACCAGGGTCAGCGCGGCCAGGCCGATGTTGGACATGCTGCCAAAATCCGCCGCGCGGCTGTTGCCACCCATGGCCCAACGGGCCGCGACGGGCATCAGGGTCAAGCCGATGGTGGTGATCACGATGCCAGTCACCAGCGGCGGGAAAAACTTGGTGATCCGCGAGAACACCGGCGTGATCAGCAAGCCGATGAACGACGCGGCCATCACCGCGCCAAGTATCGCCGGCACGCCGCCCGCCCCATCACTGCCGACAATCGCCACCATCGTGGCCACACCGGCAAAGGACACGCCCTGCACCAGTGGCAACTGACAACCAAAAAACGGCAAGCCAAGGGTTTGCAGCAGCGTGGCCAGGCCACCGGCAAACAGTGACGCGGCGATCAGCAGGCCGATATCGGCGGGCGACAACCCTGCTGCCTGACCGACGATCAACGGAACGGCAACGATGCCGCCGTACATGGTGAGCACATGCTGCAGGCCGTAAGCCATGTTGGCCGCGACGCCGAGATTCTCATCTTCTGGCCGCTGCGGTGACGCCTTCGGGATAGTCATGGTGGGGGGTCTCTGTTTTTGTTGTGTATTCACTGTATGCAAAGGAAAGACGGGATGTCCATAGAGTTGTATACAATCAATTTCACAATAAGCCAGACGACGGCGATACAAAAATCCATTCAGCCGCCCTGCCCTGTGGCTTGAAGCCGTGTGCAAAAGGACCTGAAAAAAAATGCTCAACCGCAAGCTGCGTATTCATGCTCCGGCCATCTACTACTTCGACATGGTCCGGCGCTGCCATTCGATCCGCGAAGCCGCGCGGCGCCTGAATGTGGCGTCGTCAGCCGTTAACCGGCAGATCCTCAAGCTGGAAGACGAGATGGGCGCACCGCTGTTCGAACGGTTGCCGGGCGGCCTGCGCGTGACGGCCGCCGGTGAGATCCTTACGCGCCACATCAGCCTGCTGCTGCAGGATGTAGAACGGGTGCGCGGTGAACTGGATGGCTTGCACGGCGTGCAGACCGGGCACGTGGAAATCGCCACGGTGGAAGGTGCCGCCGTCGAACTGCTGCCTGCCGCACTCCGGCGTATGCGCGAGCGCTACCCGAAGGTGACGATTGGCGTCACGGTGCAGGGTTCGCAGTCGATTCCTGGCGCAGTCATCCATGGCCAGGCGGATCTGGGCCTCGCGTTTGCCCTGCCGCGCAGCAACGAAATCACCCAGCTGTGCGTCGGCCATTTCCGCTTGGGCGCGTTGATGACACCGGAGCATCCGCTGGCCGGTGAAACGCGGGTGAGCTACGGGCAGTGCTGCGAATACGGGGTGATCCAGGCCAAGAGCGAGCTGTCAGTGCATCACCTGATCGCCCCGTTGCACAGACCCACGGCGGCAGCGAACAAGCCCCTGCTGCACAGCAACTCCATGGAGCTGGCGCGACAGTTGGCGCGCCAGCAATTGGGCATCGCCTTCCAGACCCGCATCGGTATCGAGGCCGACCTGCAGCGCGGCGAACTGCTGCACATTCCGCTGAGCGACCAGGGTGGCATCTTCAGCGACCTGGGCGTGTATGCCCGCAAGGACCGTGACTTGCCCGTGGCGGTGCAAGCCCTGACCCACCTGCTGGGCGAAGAAATTGCCTTGCGCGAACGCGACGAAATGCCCGGGGCGCCGCGCTTTTCCTGACTTTCAGGGCAAATACCGTGCTGCCGTTTCGGCATCGCCCCAGGCGAGATTCTGTTCTTTGGCGCGCGCCAGCCTTGTGCTGATACTGCGCCCGGCGGTCCCTGCAAGGCCGCCATGAGCCAAACGCCAAAGGAATAAAAACAATGAAAAAGGCACTGCACGGCGCAACCGTTTTACTGTCCCTCCTCGGCGGCGGGGAGGCTGTCGCGGTGGAATGGATGAACAACAGCGTAGGTTTCCGCTACGGCCAGCACTTCACCAATCCGAACAACCCCGACGATTTCAGCAAGCGCATCTACAGCTTTACCCACGCCAGCGGTTACAGATACGGCAGCAATTACTTCAACCTTGATGTGTTCCTGTCCGACAGCAGCGACCCGCGCAAGGGCACGGACCATGGCGGCAGCGAGGTGTACGGCGTGTACCGGCACCAGTTGTACGCGTCCCGGGTATTCGATGTGCCGCTGGGCACCGGCCTGATCAAGGACTACGCCCTGACGGCGGGGTTTGATGCCAATCGCAACAACAACTTTGCGTCAGCCAAAAAGCGCGCTCTGGTGTTGGGTCCTACCTTGAAGTTCAACACCGTCGGTGTGCTCGACCTGAGCCTGATGTACTACAAGGAAAAGAACCACACTGGCATCCCCGGCGCGCAAGAGTCGAACCACACGTTCGATGACACCTACATGCTCAACCTGACGTGGATGCGCCCGTTCGAAGTCGCCAGCCACGCGGTCAAGTTCCAGGGGTTCATCAATTACGTCGGGGAAAAAGGCAAGGACTACCATGGCCGCGACACCGCGCCGGAAGCGCTGATGCGCACCGCGCTGATGGTGGCGGTGCGCCCGGGTAAAAGCGTGAAACCGAACCTGTACCTGGGCGTGGGTTACGAGTATTGGCACAACAAGTTCGGCGTGGACGGTGGCCTGGGCACCCGCACCTCAACCCCGACGTTGAACATGGAAGTCACCTTCTGACACCCGCCAATCTGTAGGAGCCGGCTTGCCGGCGATAGCGGTGGGTCAGCAACGAATGGGCTAACTGATAGAACGCGATCGCCGGCAAGCCGGCTCCTACAAGGTCAGGCCTGGGCCAGTTTGGCAGGGTTGTTTTTTGGCCGCGCCAGCCAGTAACCCAATACCGCCAACGGCGCAGTCGCCAGCATCACGATCACGGTGATCAACAACGGTTGGTCAATCATCGACGACACCAACAAGCTGCTAAGAAAGCACAGGCCCAGTTGCAAGGTGTTTTGCAGGGCCGCAGCCTTGCCGGAGTTTTCTGCAAACGGCATCAGTGCATTCGCCACCACGATGGGATAGCTCGCGCCGTTGACCAGGGCCATCAGGCAGAACGGAATCAGCAAGGTGGTGAGGGTCGGCACGGTCAAGGTGGCAACCAGGTACAACGCCAGCATGCTGATGCAATACGCCACCAGCAACCACGGCAGCAGGGTTTTGCCCTGATAACGCTGCAAGGCGCTGCGGCAACTGTAACCGCCCACCAGGAACGCCAGGGTCGGCAGCACGTAGCTCAGACCAATGTCATTCGGGCTGTAGCCCATGTCGCCCAGAATGAACGGCGACGCGGTCAGCCAGGCGAAGAAACTGGCGGAGCACGCGGCAAAGATCATCACGTTGCCGGTAAACACGCGGGATGCAAGCAATTGCCCGTAACCCAGGCGCGCAGGTTCGCCCGTCTGCGCCTGACGTTTCGGTACGGTGCGCAGGAACAAGGTGGGCAACAGCAGCAGCAACGACACGCCCAGCAACACGCCGAAGATCGCCTGCCAACCAAAGTGGTTCAACACCATCGCCCCCAGCAACGGCGCCAGGGCCGGCGACAGTGACATCAGCGGCATGATGCTGGCGAACACGCGATGGGCCTTGTCGGCCGGGTAACGGTCAATCACCAGCGCCTGCCAACTCACGGCGGCGGAACACACGCCAATCGCCTGGATAAAGCGCAACGCCAGCAACTGCGACGCGGTCTCGACCCAGAACATGCCCAGGCAACCCAGCACAAACAGGCTCAGGCCCGTGAGCAAGATCGGTTTACGCCCCAAGCGGTCAGACAGCGGCCCCCACAGCAACTGCCCCACCGCAAAGCCCGCGAGGAAAATACTCAAGCTGGCACCCACGGCGCCCGCGCCGATCTGCAACTGTTCGCCCATGGCACCGAATGCCGGCAAGTACATGTCCATGGCCAGATAACCGAGCATGCTCAGCCCCGCCAGATACCCTGTGAAACCCAAAGAATTTTTCATTGAAGCCTTGAATATATTGCCATCAAACTATTTGCTGACTGGCACCCATTATGAAGCTGACAGTTTTAGTGTGAAGCGATAATAATTGGACATTCTCATCAAATATTTTGAAGGCAACCACCATGTGGTCTGAATACTCCCTGGATGTAGTCGATGCCGTAGCGCGCCATGGCAGCTTCAGCGCCGCCGCCCAGGAATTGCACCGCGTGCCGTCGGCCATCAGCTACACGGTGCGTCAGATCGAGGAGTGGCTGGCCGTACCGCTGTTCGTGCGCAGGCACCGGGACGTGGAGCTCACACCGGCCGGTCGCCTCTTTATAGAAGAAGCCCGTGGCGTGATGAAAAAGATGCTCGGCACGCGCCGGCTATGCCAGCAGGTGGCCAATGGCTGGAGCGGCCAATTGAAGGTGGCCGTGGACTCCATCGTCAAACCCCAGCGCTGCCGCCAACTGGTGCTGGATTTTTACCGGCAGTTTCCCGAAGTGGAATTGCTGCTGGAATACGAGGTGTACAACGGCGTGTGGGACGCTCTGGCCGATGAGCGCACCGATATTGTGATCGGCGCCACCAGCGCGGTGCCGGTGGCCAGTCACTTCACGTTTCGTGACATGGGCCTGTTGAACTGGTTGTGCGTGGTCAGTGCCACGCACCCGCTGGCAGCAGTCGAGGGATTGCTCAATGACGATCAACTGCGCCCCTTCGCCTCCCTGTGCATGACCGACACGTCGCGCAACCTGCCCAAGCGCGACACCTGGACCCTGGATAACCAACGGCGGCTGGTGGTGCCCAACTGGGCCTCGGCCATCGATTGCCTGCGCGACGGGCTGTGCGTCGGCATGGCGCCGGCGCATCAGGTGTTGCCGTGGATCGAGCGCGGTGAGTTGGTGGCGTTGCAGTTGAGCCGGCCGTTTCCGGCCAGCCCGTCGTGTGTGGCCTGGGCACAGAACAAATTTTCGCCGGCCATGGCGTGGTTGCTGGAGTACCTGGGGGATACCGAAACGATGAATCAGGAGTGGTTGAATGGGCCTGCCCTCTGAATATTTTGGACATCCCTGTGGGAGCTGGCTTGAACTGGTCAAGTATTCTTGGACACCATTTAAGGTTCATGCCGCCAGTCTCTCCCTGACGACCGGCGACCGGTAAT